>SYHM01000171.1 GCA_005799205.1 Planctomycetia bacterium
CTGCTTCATCGGAACGAGGTTTGAGTTCAGTCGAGTCTGGCACGATCACGACGCGGGAGTATCCGACTGGCGGCGAAAAACGATCGGCCGCACGTCGGTTGATTTGCTCGTCGTCTCTTTCTCGCACGGTCACAGTGTTATCGTCCAAACTGAGCCAATCCTTGAATTCACGTGAACTCAACGGACACTCAGTCTGAATATGGCATTGATTTACGATTCGGCAACTCCGAAGGTTCTCTGTTACGATTTTTTTGTGCCAGAAACTGAGGTTGTTGCCGATTCGCTCGCCGTGCGAGGCTCGCAAGTGCTCGCAACAGTTCAGGTTGCCGTGATCGGATACGGAAATCAGGGAACCTCGCACGCGCTCAACCTTCGGGACAGCGGAATTGCTGTCACCGTTGGAGGGCGCCTAGGGTCAGAGTCGTTGCGGCGGGCTCATGAAGATGGGTTTGCTGGATCAGAGGCCGCGCAAGCTGCTGCGGGCGCGGATCTTGTCATCGTGGCGCTTCCAGACGAGTGCCATGGAGTCGCCTGTCCGCCCCTGCTGGAAGCGATGAAGCCAAATGCCGTCATCGGTTTTCTTCATGGGTTCTCAGTGCACTTTCGACAAGTCAATTGTCCGCCACAACGTGGGGTGGTTCTCGTCGCACCGAAGGGTCCTGGGAGCGCACTTCGCGCTCGATTTCTCGAAGGGTTTGGCATCCCATCCCTCGTCGCAGTGCATCAAGGGGGGATTGATCCGCCGCGCGCTGAAGACCTTGCCCTTGGATGGGCGCACGCCATTGGAAGTGGGCGCGCAGGGATCATCCGGACAACGTTCAAGGACGAAACTGAAACGGATCTCTTCGGCGAGCAGGCCGTGCTCTGCGGTGGATTGGGTGAACTCATCAGAATCGCGTATGAGACGCTCGTCGAGGCTGGGTATCCCCCGCTGCTCGCGTACACCGAGTGCTGCCATGAGGTGAAGCAAATCGCCGACCTCATCTGCGACCGTGGCATCGCAGGGATGGGAAATGCGATTTCAAACACCGCGCGGTTCGGTGCAGCGGATGCTGGCGAGCGGCTAATCGACTCGTCGGTGCGGACTCGAATGCGAGCAGTTCTGCGCGACATCCAAGATGGATCATTCGCTGAGCGCATGATCGCGGACGGTCAGGCTGGATCTCCGGTGCTCCGAGCGGCACGAGCCAAGTCTTCGGCTCACCCGATCGAGGCGAGCGGACGATCGCTCCGTGCACTGTTGCCTTGGCTGAAGTAACACTCGCAGTTCGAACCATGACACCACTCGACGCGATCATTCTTGGCATTGTCGAAGGAGTGACCGAGTACTTGCCAGTGAGCTCGACGGGCCACCTCATTCTTGTGTCGCGCTGGCTTGGACTCACTGGAACCCCCGACGCGAAAAGGGCCATCGATACCTTCAACATCGTGGTCCAAGGGGCAGCGGTGCTCGCGGTGGCTGGGCTCTACCGCCGCGATGTGATCGCGATGGTTCGAGCCTTGCTCGCATCGGTAGGATTGGTACATCGGGTCGTAACCCACCGAAGGCACATCGCACTCGCGCGCAACCTCTTTCTCTCGTTTCTTCCGGCAGCGGTGCTGGGATTGTTGCTCGACGACTGGTTCGAAGCGCACTTCTTCGAAACGGTGCCAGTCCTCACCGCGCTGTGCCTCGGGGGAGTCGCAATGATCGCGCTCGCCCCGTGGGTACGCAAGCGCGCTGAAGATTCGAGCGGATCTGGGCGAGACGGTGCGACACTGACTGCGCCACAAGCACTGAGCATTGGACTCATGCAGTGCGTTTCTCTCTTCCCCGGCACGAGTCGGTCGCTCATGACGATCTTCGGCGCGCTTGCAATTGGGATGTCTCCACGCGAGGCCGCGAAGTACTCGTTCCTGCTTGCGCTACCAACCCTTGGAGGTGCCTGTCTCTACAAGTCGTATGGGATCTGGAAGAGCGGAGGCATGATTGATCAACTCGGCGGATGGGTTCCACTGTCAGTCGGGCTCCTTGCCGCGTTTGTGAGCGCAGCACTGAGCGTGCAGTGGCTGATTGGGTACCTCGGTCGAGGCGGCATCGCTGTGTTTGGCTGGTGGCGAGTCGCGCTCGCGGCGGTGCTTGGCGTTGGAATCTGGCAGCAGTGGTTCACTCTGTAGGAGTGGACCCCGCGGGAGTTCCTGTCGCGAGCGCGTCGCGAACTCGCTGCTCATCCCAGATGGCGATCCCGAGTTCGTGCGCGCGTTGCAGTTTCGAGCCAGCCTCAGCGCCCGCGACGAGAATGTCGGTCTTGGCAGAGACGCTTGAGGTGACCTTGCACCCGCGCGCTTCGAGGATCGCTGTGAGGACACGCCTCTCGTACCCATCGAAGGTGCCGGTCAGCACCACGGTTTTTCCATGAAGGAGATCGCCTGCGGAGGGTCCGCTCTCCGCCCCTCCAACCCCACGACTCTCGAGTGAGCGGTACTCGCGACTGGTGAAATCGACGCCAACTGATTCCAATTGAGCGAGGGTCGTCCGAAGCGCTGGCAACGCAAGGTCGTGCGCAATGCTCTGCGCGGTGATCTCACCAAAGTCCGGAAGCGCCTCGAGCTCGGCAGGCGTCGCAGCCATCAATGCCCTCATGTCTGAAAAGTGACGGGCAAGGGTCTTCGCCGCAGCACTCCCGAGGTGGCGGATCCCAAGGGCGCAGAGCAAGCGCGCAAGGCCGAGCGAGCGCGCTCCGTCAGCACTCTTCAGAATCGCATCGACAGTCTTTTCGCCAACTCGGCGCTGGCTTGGCTTTCCTGACTTGAGCACCGCCTCTGTCTGCAAGTTTGCTGTTTGATCTCGCGGGAGCCGAAAGAGGTCTGCGAACTGCCTCACGATTCCAGCGTCGACCAGTTGGTCAATCAAGCGCTCTCCGAGCCCATCGATGTTCATCTGGTCACGACCAACGAACCATCGCACTCGTTCGCGAAACTGACCTGGGCACGCTGCGTTGGTGCAGAATAATTTGGGTCCTTCTCGCACCACTTCACCCCCACATGAAGGACAGTGGACTGGTGGTTCGATCGCCCGTTCGCTGCCTGTGCGCGTTGCGATCACAGGACCGATCACCTGCGGAATCACCTCCCCTGCCTTCTCGATCCACACCTGGTCGCCGATCCGAATGTCCTTTCGGGTGATCTCCTCGAGATTGTGGAGTGTCGCGTGGCTTACTGTTGACCCCGAGATCTGCACGGGGTCCATGGTCGCACGTGGCGTCAACGTGCCTCCCTTGCCAACCTGCCATTCCACGAGTCGCAACGTCGTGCACCCACGCTCTGCGGGATACTTGAATGCGACGATCCACCGAGGACTCTTGCCCGTGGTTCCCATGAGGTCCTGCTGAGCAAAGTCGTTGACGCGCACGACCATCCCATCGACTCCGAATGGCAGTGTTGTTCGGATCTGCGCAAATGCCCCGATCGCCGCGACCGCTTCGTCGGCGCTTGCGCAGCGCTGCGCGAGGGTGTTCACTGGAATCCCCCACTCTCGAAGTGCCGCGAGAAAATCCCAGTGGTTCGTCACCCGCGGGTTCCCATCCCATTCTCCACGACCATGCGCGACAAATGCGAGCCGACGGGAGGCTGCAACGGCAGGGTCAAGACTCTTGAGGGTGCCAGCCGTCGCGTTGCGTGCATTGGCGAGGAGCGGTTCACCGCGCTCTGTTCGCTGCGCATTGACTCGGTCGAACTCTGCGCTTGGCATATAGATCTCACCGCGAACTTCGAGCAACGCCGGAAGAGAAGTTGGACGCTGATCAAGGCCTCGCAACTTCAGAGGAATCGCCCGGATCACACGAACATTGGCGGTGATGTCATCGCCAACTGCGCCGTCGCCGCGCGTGACCGCGCATGTGAGCCGCCCACGCTCGTAGCGCAAACTGACAGCCACCCCATCGATCTTGGGATCGGCGACGAGGGTCGGCTGGTGCCCGATCGCCTTCTCACACCTGCGATACCACGCGAGGAAATCACCGATCTCGTAGGTGTTGTCGATCGACTGCATCGGAATGCGATGCGACACTTGCGTAAACCCGATGATCGGCGTCCCGCCAACTCGCTGGGTTGGACTGGTTGCATCTGCCAACTGGGGCCACTGCAGTTCGAGTGCCACGAGTTCTGCGAGCAGCCGGTCGTACTCTGAGTCCGCCATCAGCGGCTGTGCGTCAACGTAATAGGCGGTGTTGGCGCGGTCGAGCAGATCGCGAAGATCTGCGACTCTCGACGCTGCGTGCGGGTCCATCGGGTCCGTCACTTGCGCGCGAGTCGCCGCGCCTTCATCATCGCTTTCGGGGCACAGTGAAATGTTGCCTCGCACCGACCCACTCGCTTTTCGCGCGGTGCGCCAAGCACCTGAACCTGCTGGACAATCTCGAGGTCGAGGTCGATATTAAATTCGCCTCCAAGGGCGAGCTTCGACTCCAGTGGCTCAACACACTTCACATGGTAAATCGCCGGCCCAACGCACGGGCGCAGGAAGTTGTAGGTCAGCCGCTTGCACACAACCACATAGTCACCGCCACAGTGCGCGAAGAGGTACATCCCTCCAGCGACTTCGCTGTTGGCGAGCAGTGCAGCGCCCGCCATTGCGTTGTACCAGTTGCGATTGAACTTTCTGAATGGCAGGATCGCGACAAACCGATCCGCCCCCAGGGTTTTCATGAAGATCCCCGAACGAAACGCGTAGGGCAACCAGATCAGCGAGCAGAGTCGATGCCAGAAATTGTTGCGGGTGGACAGGCGCGAGATGTACGCCTCAGCGCGCTCGGCAAGTGTCAATTTTCCATGATCGGTCTCGCTCGTGGTCACGAAAAATCCTTGATCTACGATGATAGCATCGCGCGCTTTCCCCACTTTGAACGAACCGATGTTGCCGAATCTTGGTCTGTGTTCCTGGAGCCTCCGCGGTACGGATGCGCCTGCGTTGGTCACGCGCCTTCGAACCCTTGAGATTGAGTTTGTTCAACTTGCGCTCGTGCCGTGCATTGATGACGAACGTTGGGCTGGTGGGGTTGAGTACCTGCGCGGCGAGGGAATCGGCATCGTCAGTGGAATGCTCTCGATGGCTGGGGAGGACTATTCGACCCTTGGTTCAATTGCGCTGACCGGCGGAGTTCGTAGTGATGCTCATTGGGGAGAAAACTTGGACCGCGCGCTGCGGGTCGCCGAGTTCGCCAACAAACATGCCATTGACCTCGTGACGTTGCACGCAGGGTTCATCCCTCACACGCACGGAGATCGGCTCCGCGCGGTCATGCTCGATCGACTGCGCACGGTTGCCGACATCTTCGCGCAGCGTGGCATCGCCATTGCGCTCGAAACGGGGCAAGAAGCGGCCGAGACGCTTGCGGAGGCGCTGGACGAACTTGATCGACCGACCGTCGGAGTGAATTTTGATCCTGCGAACATGATTCTCTATGGGATGGGGGATCCCGTCGAAGCGGTTGCACGACTGAGCCCTTGGTTGAGGCAAGTCCACATCAAGGATGCGACGCCGACACTGCACCCTGGCACATGGGGGACCGAGGTCGCAGTTGGAAGCGGAAGCGTTGAGTGGACGCCTTTTCTCGACTCGGTCAAACGCGCGCGTACACCCACACGCCAGATCGACCTGATCATCGAGCGCGAGAGCGGTGCGTGCACTGATGACGACATCGTTGCGGCGCGAGACCTCGTTCGCCGTCACATGTGCACTATCGTGTAGCGATGCCGACCTATCTGTACTGCGTGGTCCACCAAGATGGCAGCGATGGAGAGCACTTCGAGGTCTTTCAGGCGATGGCTGAATCGCCACTCACGACTCACCCCCAGACTGGCGAACCAGTCCGTCGGCTGCCGGTGATTTCGCAAGTGCAGTTTGGTAGTGACGGGAAGCGCCTCTCGAATGCAAACCTCGATCGCCTCGGGTTCACCAAGTATGAGCGGGCAGGCAACGGCGTCTGGGAAAAGAAGGCGGGCAAGGGTCCCCCAACGATTCAGCGTGACGATGCCTCATGATCGCGAGGACACGATGACAGTACAGCGCCTGCTCAACACGTTCGGATGGGGAGTGTTCTGCAGCGCGAGTTGGACCTGGTGCATCGGGATGTTCCTTCCGTTCCTCCTGCTCGCTCGCTATGGATGGGGTGGGTTCCTTGCGTTTTTCATTCCAAATGTTCTTGGATGTGCGCTCTTTGGCTATGTGCTCACCCCCAAGAGCGCGCATGCAGTGCGCACCCGATGTGCATCGCTGTGCGTGTGGTTTTCACTTGCGACGCTGCTCTACCAGGCCTTCTTTGCGGGATGGATGTTGCCACCCCTGCTCGCCGTGGCGATCACTGTCGCTGCTCTTGTCGTGGCACGCGGCGTGAGCGACGCACGTTGGCTGTTGCTCGCGGTGGGTGTCACTGCCGTCTCAGCGTTCACCGTTGACTGGAGTCGTGTGGGCCAGCTCACCGAACTTTCGTCAACTGGGTCAAGCCCAGCCGCTGGGCTGTGGGCACTTACTCCGACGATCGCGCTTGGGTTTGTGGCATGTCCCTATCTCGACCTGACCTTTCACCGCGCACTCGAACGATCCCCAAGCAAACATGCCTTCTTGGTTTTCGGAGTGGCCTTTGCGCTGACCTTGCTCGGCGTCGCAACGTTTTTCGACTCTGCGACCTCGGCACCCCGCACGGGCGAAGCGCTCACGCTGCTCTTTGCGGTACAGCTTCTGTTCACCGTTGCGGCTCACGCGCGCGAGGGTTGGAGCCCTGATCGCGCCCACGGTCCGCGACGCGGATTGTGGGTCGTCGGAGCGCTGAGTGTTGGGCTCGCACTCGGCTGGGTGACGCGACTCAATCCCGGCGCGCCTTGGGGAACTGGTGATGAGTTGTATCTACGACTTCTCGTGCTTTATGGGCTTGTTTTCCCATATTTCCTGCTCTTGCGACTTCGCAGAGTTCCGGCATGGCTCACCGTTGTTGCGATCTGTACGAGCCTCCCGTTCTTTGAGCTGGGATTCATGCGGCAGCAGACACACGCACTATTCGTTCCTCTTGGATTGCTTTTGGTCCTGTTGACCGCATCTTTGGGCAAGTGGTGCTCGAAGGAGCCTCTGGCCGCATGATCAACTATTCGACGACTCCGCTTGGACCCTCGAACTGGAATGCACAGACCGCCCGCCACCTGCTCAATCGCGCGGGGTTCGGCGGAACTCCAGTGCAAGTCGAGGCGCTTCGCGCGATGGGTCTCGATGGCGCGGTCGACTATTTGCTCACTTTCGGCGCTCGTGCGACACCGGCAGAGTCACTTGCGGGCGAGCCATTCGACCCGTCCATTCGAAGACCACTGACCGATGAAGAGCGCGCCACATTTCAGCAGGCGCGGCAGTCCAACTCGGATGCGGCGCGCGAACAATTGCAGAAGCTTCGAAACCAGCAGGATGCACTTGATCGCGCGCAGATGCAGGAGATTCAGAAGTGGTGGTTGCGCCGACTGATTGAGACTGGACGTCCACTTGAAGAGAAGATGACGCTCTTCTGGCATGGCCACTTCGCCACGGGCTACCGGACGATTGAAGATAGTTACCACATGCTTGCCCAGAACGAGCTGTTTCGAACGCACGCCGTTGGAAACTTTGCAGATCTGGTGCTGCGCATACTTCGCGATCCCGCGATGCTGAAGTACCTCGACAACGATGAGAGCCGCAAGGGGCGCCCCAACGAGAACCTCGCACGCGAGCTCATGGAACTCTTCGTGCTCGGCGAAGGGAACGGATACACCGAGAGCGATATCAAGGAGGGGGCGCGCGCACTCACTGGGTTCACGTTCGAAGATGACACCTTTCGATTTGCTGCGAACAACCACGATGGCGATCGCAAGACGATCCTCGGGCAAACTGGCAACTGGGATGGCGACGATTTCGCGCGGATCATTCTCTCGCGCCGCGAGACCTCTGAGTTTCTTTGTGGCAAGCTCTACCGATTTCTCGTGAATGACGCGCCTGGCATGCCAGATTCAAAATCGAAACCGTTCGTCGCGGCTCTCGCAGCCGAACTGCGAAAACAGCAGTATGAGCTCAAGCCAGTCTTGCGCATGCTCTTTCGAAGCCAACACTTTTACGATGCAGCGAATCGCGGCGCGGTCATCAAGAGTCCGACGCAATTGATCGTTGGAACAATTCGCCAGCTTGGCACCCCTGCGCGCGAGCTGTCGTCCCTCAATGCCGCTGGCGACCTGATGGGGCAGAGCCTTTTCATGCCGCCGAATGTCAAGGGGTGGGATGGCGGTCAGTCGTGGATCAACACAAGCACCTACTTTGTGCGGCAGAATCTCGCGGTCTATCTCATCACTGGCTTGCGTCCAGATGCGTTCGACTGGGACGCAGACCTTGCCACATGGGACACGAGCGCGCTCGAACAGGCGCTGGGCCGCGCGACTGGAGGCGATGCATCCAAAGAACCTGATGCGCTGCTTGACCTCGTGCTCGCACTCGATGCGAGCGCGGAACGGCGCGCGCAGTTTCGCGCTTTCACAACTGGCCTCGGCGGACCGCTCACAGGGTCCCGACTCGTTGCGGCGCTTTGCCTCGTGACAGCCTTGCCTGAGTATCAACTCTGCTAACACTTGGAGCACCCATGGACCCCACTCTTCCATTGACCCGCAGAATCTTCCTTCAGCAAGGTGTCACGCTCGCCTCACTCGTTGCGACTGTGCCTTGGTTTCTCGAGAAGTCCGCGCTTGGAATGCTCGGTCCCAACATGCACCTCTCGAGTCAGTCTGGCGTGCCCCAAGAGCGCATCTTGGTGGTCGTGCAACTTGGAGGAGGCAATGACGGACTCAACACCATTGTGCCGTACGGTGCGGATGAGTACTACCGACAGCGGCCTCAGCTTGGGATCGCTGCTCCAGGATCCAACAACGGCGCGCTCGAACTTGATCGCGCGATTGGCATCGGGCTGCACCCCAATCTCACTGGGTTCAAAGAACTTCTCGATGGTGGCAAGCTTGCGATCGTCCAAGGGGTCGGCTATCCAAATCCAAATCGGTCACACTTCGCCTCGATGGACATATGGCACACCGCAACAACCCAAGGTCGCGGCAATGGCTGGATCGGTCGATATGTCGACAACGCCTGCAATGGATCACCGCAGGCAGATGCAGAGATTGCCATCGGACGCACTGCTCCACTTGCGATGTTCGGCGATTTGCACAAGCCAGTCTCGTTTGAAAACGCAAAGCTCTTTCAGTGGACTGGCAAGGAACTTCCCACACAACTTGAAGGTTCGTACGAAGCCACGAATCGCGCGGGCGCCCTCACGGGTGTCGCCGCCGGGTCTCAAGCAGCATTCCTCATGCGCACGGCGCTCGATGCACAACTCTCGAGCGATCGAATCCGGGGAGCCATGGACAAGACGCCGCTCGTGTCGTATCCGAACTCGCAACTTTCACTGCAACTCAAGGCAATCGGCGCGATGATCCGCGATCAGATGAGAACGCGGGTCTACTACGCATCAATCGGCGGATTCGATACTCATGGAGGCCAAGCTGGGGCGCACGGGAATCTCATGCGGCAGGTTGGCGACTCGCTTCTCGCCTTCCAAAAAGATCTCGAGGCGCAGGGAAACGACACTCGCGTTGTCACGATGGTCTTCAGTGAGTTCGGCAGACGAGTGAAACAGAATGCCTCGGGGGGAACCGACCACGGAACTGCCGCGCCGATGTTCCTGATGGGTTCGGGAGTTCATGCTGGTGTTCATGGCAAGCATCCTTCGCTCGGTGATCTCGACCAGGGAGACCTGAAGTTCACGTGCGATTTCAGATCGGTTTACGCAAGCGTGCTCGAGAATTGGATGGGAGCGCCGGCGAAGAAGATTCTTGGCGGGGCGTACCCGACGATGAAACTGCTGCGCGCCTGAGGGGCGCGCTGTTTACGCCGACCCGTCGTCATCGCCGAGCACTTCAACGAAGATGCCCTCTGGCAACGCATCGAGGAACAACTTGCCATAGGGCTTGCGAGCGATTCGTGAGTCGAGGATCACGACTCTTCCGGTGTCGTCGGCACTTCGAATCAGTCGACCAAATCCCTGCCGAAACCGCTTGATCGCACGCGGGAGCGAGTCCTCGAAGAATGCGTTGCCGCAACGCGCCTCGATCGCCTCGTGGCGTGCCTGCACCAGCGGATTGTCGGGAACCTCGAAGGGCAGCCGCGTGATGATGACATTGCGAAGCGCTTGTCCGCGCACATCGATACCTTGCCAAAAACTCGCCACGCCAAAGAGCACGCTTCGGTGCGACTCTCGAAAGCGGTTCAGCAGAAGTGTGTTGGGAGTCCCAGCCCCTTGCGCGTGAATCGGATAGTCGCGCCTGCCAAGTTCTGGAAGCGTCGCCTCGACAAGCGCCTCCAGTGTGCGAAAGCTCGTGCACAGCACAAATGCTCCACCATCCGTTGCATGAATGTGATGTACGACGCGCTCGGCAATGCGCTCGATGTGGTCGGCGTCACGCGGGTCGGGGAGATTCGGTTCAACATACACCCTTGCTTGCCGTGCGTAGTCGAATGGGCTACCAAGAACCAGAACCTCTGCATCGGGAATCCCAAGCGTCGTCGCAGCATGGGCGCAGTCGCCTCGACTCGTCGCAAGCGTGCCCGAAGTGAGGACCACCGAGATGTCCTGGCTGAAGAGGTGCTGCGACAACAGCGGAGCGACATCAACGGCTGCGCTGACCAGCGAGATTTCTGGCCGCTGGCCAGCACGAAATCGCTTGCCGCGCTTCGCACTCATCCAATAGACGCACCCCGGCATCGACTGGCGGAGCAACTGTTGGCAGGCATTCGAGAGCTCTGAGGCGCGCTGCTGATAGGCGTTGACCTCAAACCCATCTGATTCGTCTGCAGCGCGTTCGCGCACGAGTTGAAGAATGGTCGCGAGCTCTCGCAGCGGTTCACTCAGCGAATCAACGACGACATCCTTCGAACGAATCCGCAGCTCCCCCTCGCCCGCCTGCGTCTCGCGCCAACGCCATAGATCGCCGAAGAATCCTTCGGCAGCCTTGCGGCAGGCTTCGACGTGACGAACTGCCGAGTCGAGCGTTGCATCTCCACCCTCTTGCATCGGAGCGTCGCTCAACGCCCCACGCTGTGTGGAGGGGTTCCAGAGAGCGCGAAGCAGATGATGGACCGCTCCCTCACTCAGTCGTGCGCCAAAGTGGTCGGCGGCGACCTCCTCAAGTCCATGCGCTTCGTCGAGAATCACATGCTGGTACGCGGGCAGAAACCCGCGCCCGCCGCCCGCCCGCAGTGCCAAATCGCTGAAGAAAAGGGAATGGTTGCAGACCAGCAACTCGCCCTGCTCCATCCGCCGGCGCGCAGATTGGTAGAAGCACTTTTCGAATGTTGGGCACTTACGCCCCATGCAGTTCCCAGCGTCTGACTGCACATGCTCCCACAGTGCGTTCGATGGCATAACCGCGAGCGAGTGCTTGGTACCGTCGCGTGTCTCGTACGCCCACTCTTCGAGTGATTCGAGCGCGCGAAGTTCGTCGGCATCGCCGAACAGTCGCTCGGAGCGTGCGCTGGCGAGCTTGAGCCGCCGAAGGGATACATAGTTACCCCGCCCTTTCACCAGGACGGCGCTGAATGGGTGCGGGATCACTTCACGCAACAGTGGGATGTCCTTTTCAACGAGCTGCTCCTGCAACGCAATCGTGTTCGTGCAGATGATGACGCGCTCGCGATGTTCAACGATTCTTCGGATCGCAGGCAGCAGATACGCGAAACTCTTCCCGACCCCTGTACCCGCTTCAACGATCAGCCGACCATGACGGTTGAGGCACGATTCGATCGCCTGAGCCATTTCAATCTGCTGCGGTCGCGTCTCAAACCCCGTGAGATGCCTGGCGATAGGACCTGTAGCTGCAAGAAATGTGGACGCCTCGAGCGCCACTGGCGCAGCTGAGTCGTGAATCTGCGATGCGTGCGTCATGACCGAGTCGACCAGTGGGGAACCATTTCACCTAGCGTAGCCCCGATGCGAGCCGATTCAACAACGACTCTACTCATCCCGATGCTCTGCGTGGTGTTGGCCGGTTCCAGTGGTTGCACAACAGCGAAGCCGACGCCTGCTCAAGCGATTGCTCAGGCCCCTGCCTGCGAGTCGCTCGCGGCCTTCGACGGAGCGACATGCGATCCCCTCGGTTGGTTTGATGTGTTGCTTCGCGTCGCACGCGCGGATGCCGTCTTTGTCGGCGAGACACACGATGACGCGAGCGGTCACAAGGTCGAGCAAGCACTCGTGGCTGCGTTCTTGCTCTCGCACCCCAAGGGCGCGGTGAGTTTCGAAATGCTCGAGCGCGACGAGCAGGCGGCACTCAATGACTACCTTGTGGGCAGGGTGACGCTCGACACGTTTCTCGAGGGGACGAAGTCTCGTCACTGGGCGGGAACTGATTCATGGCTGCCTTGGTATCAGCCGATGATCGAGTTCGCACGGGTGGCCGGAACACCAGTCGTTGCGGCGAACGCTCCGCGGACCTACGTCTCTCGCGCGATGCGTGATGGATATGAACCGCTCCAAGCACTTCCTGCCGCCGAGAGAGCGCATTTCGAGCTCGACCCCGCACTCACGCGCGACGGTGATTGGCAGCGGCTCAAGGTGCTCATGACCGAATTGCATGCAGATCGCGCACACGATGAGGGGGTCGCAGCCACGGCTCCCTCAGACGATGATGTCGACCGCGTGCACCGTGCTCAGCGGGTCTGGGATGCGACTATGGGCGCGAGCGCCGCGGCGGCGTACATGCGCGATGGATCCGTGATCCACTTCGCTGGAGGATTCCACCTCGAAGAGCGACTCGGAACCGTGGCGCAGTTCATGCAGCGATGCCCGACCGCACGGATTCTCATCATTGCGCTGCATCCGACCGGATCGACGGAACTTGAACCGAAGTCGGTCAAGGGGGCGGACATCGTCGTCCACACACAC
>SYHM01000172.1 GCA_005799205.1 Planctomycetia bacterium
AGCGTGCACGCGTTTTCACGAGTCGAAGCGGACGGTGCGCACACTGAGCTACGACCAAGTGAATCGCCCGCTCTACACATCGAGCGTTTCGCGCCATCTCAATTACGGCAAGGCCTTGCACGGGATCGCCTGGCCGCACTACGACCCTGCTGAGATCGTGTGACCGCCTCATGCGGTTACTCGTGCGTCGCTGCGCGCACGACGATCCGCTCTCCATGGGTGAGAGCGGGGCATGTCTTTGCTAGTGAAACTGCCGAATCAAGCGACGACGCGCGAATGACAAAGAAGCCGTTGAGGACATCCTTTGTCGGAGCATGCGCTTCCGAAGTGACTGTCGCTCCCGCGCCCCTCAGGAGCACTTGCGTTGCACCACAGGCGGCGCCAAACCGAAAGAGGTCGCGCTTCTGCAAATCGGCAACCCACGCGACGTAGAGTTTCATGAGCGCGTCCTGGCGATCCTTGGGCAGTTTTTCCCAAGCACCGTCATCCTCGTACATCAGAATGATGAAGTCGCTCAATGCCTCGGGGGCGGGCCGTGCCTGAGGAGTCGCATTGGGTTGCTCTCGAGATTGATCGCCTGACACCACGCGACGCGTCATCCGAAAGATGGCATGGTGCGCATCTTTTCCATTCTCGGCCGACCCCCAATCTGCCGTGACGTGCGTTGCATCAACGAACTTGAATGCCACCGAGTTCATGTGCAGTTCGTTTGGGTCTGCGAGGTTTGTCGCGTCGACCATTGTGAATGCAATCGTCCCCTCCGCGAGTGGTGCCGCGGCCATCCGCGGCTGATTACCCGCTGCGCAGTAGTGCGTACACATGAGGCGTTCGCCATCGACGAAGTAGACACTCACCATTTCGTGAGGAGTCCCCGGAAAGAGCGTCTCGGTCACTGCGCTCCCATTCGCAATCACGCGATAGTTGACCTCGCTCTCAGCCTTTCCATCGCCGTCGATGTCAGCGTCCCATGCGCCAGCGAGCTGCCGGAAGGGTTCGAGCAGTGCGCTCGGTCCAGAAGCACGAGAGTCGGCCATTGTCGTCACCGACACCGCCAGAGTGAGACAGAGAGAAAGTATGTGGGTTCGCCAGAACGTCATGAGTTGATCCTTTCGACGGGTTTCCGAGCGATGATCTCGAGCACCATGGGTGTGAGAAAGAGCGAGACGCCATCCTGTTCTGCTGCTTCGAGTGCATGCAGGACTCCAGCACACCACGCCGCATCGGCGAACCCAAGCTCGACCAAGCGCGGGGCATAGGTGCGAACGAAGCCAGCAGGCCATTGCCAGAGTGGATCGCCAAACCGCGCTCCACGTGCGATCGGTCGAACCTCGCACACTTCGAACCCCCGCCGAACAAGCGTGGCGAGCAATACTCCCGCAATGTCAGGTTCGCCGCCAGCTGCGCGAAAACTCTTTGACGCGAGCGCGGTAAACGAGTCGATCTCGCTTCTTCGAGGCAGCATGCTCAGCGTCTCGTACCGGCAGTACTCGTGCAAGATGACGACCCCTCCTGGTTTCAAAGCGTGGTCAATGCGCTCGAGCAATAGCGCAGGATCGGGCACGAACATCGCGACCCAGCGGCACCATGCGGCGTCGTGGTTTCCGTTCGGACATGGGATCGCCTCACGCATCAGGTCGACTTCGTGAATCGTGACATTGCTCGTCGGCTCAGCGAATCGCGCTTGCAGGGTTGCGAGAAACGTGCTTGATCGGTCAACCGCAGTCACCGAGCCAGTTGCTCCGACGATCGTCGACAAGTCCGCCGTTGCGAATCCGGGACCTGCCCCGACATCGACAACGTTGTTTCCGAGTCCGAGGCCCGCGCGGCGCCACCCATCAAGCATCAGGTCGCGCCAGAGCGTGTGCTGCACGCCGAGTCGGTCCAATTCGGTTCCGTGCGATCCGAGAACGTAGTCGCCGTGGGTTGGTTTCATGTCGGAGCTCGATTCGAGAGGGTATATGCCACAATCACGCCCTTCATCTGTCCCCAGCTCCGCTCGATTGGCAACTCACAGCATGAACTTTGCACCGATTCTGTCGACACTTGCACTTGTTGTCGCCTCCGCACACGCGCAGACCAGCCAATTCGTCAACTTTGAGTCGCCGCAGACGCATCCCATTGACATCACCCCAGACGGGGGGCGCCTTCTCGTTGTGAACACTGCCGACGGTCAACTCGACACATTTGCGCTTGTGAAGGGGCAGTTGATTCGAGGCGAGTCCATCCCCGTCGGAGTCGATCCGGTTTCTGTGCGCGCTCGATCAAACTCGCAGGTGTGGGTTGTGAACCAGATTTCAGACTCTCTTAGCGTGATTGACTTGCAGACTTCACGGGTCATCCGCACCATTCACATTGGCGACGAGCCGGCAGACATCGTCTTCACAACGACACCCTCACGGGCATTTGTCTCACTCGCGGCCTCATCTCGGCTCATCAGTTTTGATCCAGACGCACCGACACCCGTTCTCACCGCCACCGACATCGCTGGTTCACAACCGCGCGCGCTCGCGACGAGCCCTGATGGATCCACCGTCTATCTCGCAGTTTTCGAGTCGGGAAACCAAACGACGGTCATTCCTCGAACAACCGTGAATCTTGCGACGAGCCCCTACGCTGGTGCAAATCCACCTCCCAATAGCGGCACGGCATTCGATCCTCCGCGGACGGTTGGTCAGCCCAATCCTCCGCGGGTCGCTCACCTGGTCCGCAAGAACGCACAGAACCGGTGGATGGACGACAACGCCCACGACTGGACGGGGCAGGTGAACTGGGGGATTGTCGACAACGATGTTGCAGTCATCGATGCCGCAACGCTTGCGACGACCTATGTCACTGGGTTGATGAATACCGTCGCGGGAATCGGTGTCTCGTCAGATGGGACAGTGCTCGCCGTCGGAATCGAACCATCCAATGAGATTCGATTCGAGCCCAAGCTCGATGGAAAGTTTGCGCGGATGCGCGGTGCATTTGTCACCCCTGGGGGGACTCAGACGCCTGTCATCTTCGACCTCAATCCCCACCTCACCTACGCGACATCGACTATTCCAGAACTTGAGCGATTGCAATCTGTGGGAGATCCTCGCGGGGTGGCATGGTTGCCCGATGGAAGCGCTGCGTATGTGGCGGCGCTCGGCTCAAATGCAGTGATCAAACTGTCCGTCACAGGTGCCCGCCTCGCCAAGATCGAAGTGGGCGAAGGTCCATCTGGACTCGTCGCTTCTCCAAGCGGAGCATTTGTCTATGTGCTCAATCGGTTCGAGGGATCTGTCTCAACAATCAGCACCTCCGCATCGCTCGAAGTTGCGCGCACGACCTTGCACGACGCGACGCCGTTGCTCGCGAAGGCTGGCCGCAAGTTCATCTATGACACTCATCTGACTTCAGGGCTGGGACATGTGTCCTGTGCCACCTGCCATGTCGATGGCCGCAGTGATCGCCTTGGATGGGACCTCGGTAGCCCGAGTGGTTCTGTCGAACTCTTCGACGAAACCTGCCAGGTGGCTGGCGCGCCAGGATGTGCAAGTTGGCACCCGATGAAGGGCCCCATGACGACGCAGACACTTGTGGGCATCATCGGCACCGAACCGCTGCACTGGCGCGGAGAGAAGGATGACATCACCGAGTTCAACGTTGCATTCACACACTTGCAAGGTCGAGAGGCAGAACTCACTGCAGCGGAAATGGATTCCATGCGCGCGTATGTCGCCTCATTGACGTTCGGACCGAATCCGCACCGAAATCTCGACAATTCGCTTCGGACATCGCTCGCAATTGTGGGTGGAGCAGTTACAGGGGTTGGTGGAACGGGGAATCCCACCGCAGGTCAGGTGATCTTCAACAACTCGCAGATCTTCGGAGCGCCTCCAGGGCTCACATGCCTCAATTGCCACTCGGGTATCGCCGGCACCAACAGGCTCGTTGACATTCCAGCCCCTGGAGGTGAAGCGCAGAATCGAAAGAACGCACCACTGCGCGATGTTTGGCGAAAGACGGGGGCGACTCGTGCATCGACGACTGCACTTCGCGGCTTTGGGTTTGATCACAATGGCGCAGACGCCACTCTTCAGGACGTGCTGTCGGTAGGGTTTGCGTTCCCGCCAGGGGCGGCGGGTGCTCAGCAGCGCAGAGATGTCGAGGCGTTCTGTCTCTCGTTTGGTACTGAGACTCCTGCAGGCGTTGGCGCACAGGCTTTCACGAATGGGGCAGCGGGGGACGCGCCGCGGGTGAACCAACTCATCTCGATTGCGAGTGGCACGACCGCAGCGCTCATCGTCAAGGGTCGAATCAACTCCGTCGCGCGTGGGTTTATCTATCAGGCGGGCGCCTTCAAGAGCGATCGAGAGAGCGAGCCACCCCTGAGCGCCGCGGCGCTGCTCGCGCTTGCCTCTCCAACAAGTGAACTCATCTACACGCTCGTGCCAGTGGGCTCACAGGTTCGGTTAGGTATTGACCGCGACCTCGACTCATTCTTTGACGCCGATGAGATCGCAGCTGGAACTGATCCAGCCGACCCAGCAAGCACGCCAGATTTCTGTCTTGGAGACATCGCTCCACCCGGAGGCGATGGAGTCGTGAATGGCAGCGACATGACCACTCTGCTCGTGGAGTGGGGTGGTCCTGGTCGCAGTGATCTGAATCGAGATGGCATCACCAACGCCGCCGATCTCACGGCGCTCCTGAGTGCGTGGGGAGCGTGCGCTCCGTAACGGCAATGTGCTTAGCGATCCCAGCCGATGGCGTCGAAGCAGGTGAGATCGTTGGTTGTGAAGTAATTGGGATAGAAGGTGACCCCTGCACTCATGGCAGGATCCATCAGCCCGAGGCCTGGAGATTCTTCACGCAGGTGGCTCGCCTGA
>SYHM01000030.1 GCA_005799205.1 Planctomycetia bacterium
AGGTATCCGACGATACGGTCAAGAATGCGACGCGCCTGCTGGGCATCGACGCGGTTCATGTTGATTGGTCGAGGATGAGCAAAGGCATCCTGCACATCACTCTTCGTGACCGCGTCGAAAGTGACCCGCTTTGCCTTCGCTGGGTCGATCGCGAGGATCGCCGCGAGATGCCAGGCAATCGCCTCTCCCTCTCGATCCAAGTCTGTTGCGAACCAAATGTCGCTCGCGTCCTTGGCGAGCTTGCGAAGCTCATTCACGGTCTTCGACTTCGCGTCGTCAACCACGTACGTGGGTTCAAAAGTGTTGAGATCGACGCCTGGCGCGGCCTGCTTCACACCCTTGGGGGCGCGCTTAGGAAGATCTCGAATGTGCCCGATGCTGGCACGAACCTTGTAGCCCGTCCCGAGGTATTTCTCAATGGTTTTCGCCTTCGCGGGGCTCTCGACGATGACAAGTTGGTAGGACTCATCCGCGCTGGAGGCTTTCCTCGTGGCCTTTGATGCGCGTTTTGGTGCGGATGTGGGGTCCTTCTTGGCCATCTGCGGGGCAGATCATGCGCCGACTCGTCAACTTGTCAAGCGGCCTGGCGTTCACCCGATGCCCCCAGCCTGTCTGGCGTGGAATGAAAAACATCAAGAACAGCCCACAGAATGAGGCTATTGCATCCCGAGGGTTCGAAGAAAAAAATCGTGCGAAGTTTTTTCACCGCACGGCGCGGTTGACCAGATCGAGCGCTCAATGTGCGCGAATCGCCTCAGCCAAGTGCGCTGTTGGCGCGCGAGCTTGCGGGTTCGAATCTTGATCGCCTCGAAGGCACGTTCCAGGCTCTGCTCGCCATCGAGATGGGCAGCGAGTTCGCGGTATCCAACAGCCTCAGCGGACTGCCGCGCGAGTGGAGCGACCGCGCGCAGGCCGCGCACTTCTTCAAGGAACCCGAGTTCCATCATGACCTTCGCCCGAGAGTTGATCGCTCGTCCGTTCGAATCCGGGTCTGGGAGCAACCCCAGACATTGCCATCCGGCGGGAAGTGACGGTGGAGCCGCGGTCCACTGCGATTGATGGGTGCTCATCGGAATGCCAGTGAGTTGCGTGACTTCGATCGCTCGGATCATTCGCCGCTGATCGTTTGGATGGATGCGCTGAGCACTTGATGGATCGATCCGCGCAAGCTGTGTACGCAGATCGCTGAGAGAGAGATTTCGCAGTGACGCGCGAAGATCCT
The DNA here is from genome assembly GCA_005799205.1 of Planctomycetia bacterium. GTDB lineage: Bacteria > Planctomycetota > Phycisphaerae > Phycisphaerales > SM1A02 > F1-60-MAGs104. The sequence goes on from SYHM01000030.1 coordinate 1,223, forward strand.
CATCCGCTCGTGGCCCTTCAAAGAGCCCCGCAAGAAGCGCCTGCACATAGAGGTTGGTGCCCCCAACGACAACTGCGATCCTCTTTGTCGCGTGGATCTTCGTGATCGCTCCGTGAGCCATGTCAAGCCAGCGGTCTACTGTGAACCCCTCTTCATACGGACTCGCGATATCGATGAGGTGGTGCGGAATCGCCGCACGATCTTCCGCAGTCGGCTTGGCGGTACCAAGGTCCATCCCAAAATACACCTGCATTGAGTCCGCGCTGACGATTTCACCACGACCGTTGAGCGCGTCGCAGAGGCAAGTCGCGAGTGCACTCTTTCCACTCGCGGTTGGCCCGAGAATTAGGATGGTCTGCGCGCAGTTCATTGCGGCTCGCAGTTGTACCCTCCACGCATGCAACTACGAACGATTGATCACGTTGATGTGCGCGGAAAGCGAGTCTTTCTGCGGGCCGATTTCAATGTTCCACAGGATGACACCGGAGTGATCACAGATGATCGTCGTGTGCGATTGACCGTTGCCACGATCGAGTCGATCCTCGCACGCGGCGGAAGCGTGATCATGGCGAGCCACCTGGGCCGACCAGCGGGGATCGGCTATGAACCCGAGTTCTCGCTCGCGCCGGTCGCGGCACGCCTTCGAGAGCTCTCGCCATTGCTTGCTCGGCTCACCCTTGTCGGACAGCGCTGCACCGATGCGTCCGTTGCATCCGCTGCCGCGGCACTCAACCCTGGGGAGGCCATCCTCGTCGAGAATCTGCGCTTTGAGAAGGGCGAAAAGAAGGGTGATCTCGAACTTGCACGGCACCTCTCGACCTACGCCGACATCTACTGCAACGACGCCTTCGGCGCATCGCATCGAGGAGACGCCTCGATGTTGGCACTCCCGCAGGCGATGAGGGCGCAAGGGATGCCATGCGTTGCGGGGTTGTTGCTCGCCCGTGAGATTCAGTATCTCAGCGGAGTGCTTGAGACGCCGCAGAAGCCATTCGTTGCAATCGTAGGTGGGGCGAAAGTCTCAGACAAGATTCTCGCTCTCAGGAATCTGTGTGGTCGAGTCGACACGATTCTTGTTGGCGGCGCGATGGCCTACACATTCCTCAAGGCGCTTGGCACGTCAGTGGGTCGGAGTCTGACGCAGGATCAGATGCTCGATGAGGCGCGCGCGATTCTGCAGTTCGCGCACGAGTCGGCGACGGAAGTCGTACTGCCAGTCGATCACGTATGCGGTGAGCAACTTGCACTCGGGACTCCAACGACAACACACACAGGCGCGATTCCCGATGGACTGATGGGTCTTGACATCGGCCCCGAGACAGCGGCGCGATTCTGCGCCGCTGTGCGTCTGGCGAAGACGGTTGTGTGGAACGGGCCTCTTGGCGCCTTCGAAACGAGTCCATTTGAGAGCGGCACAAACGCTGTGATCAAGGCTGTCGTCGCGGCAACCCGCGCAGGAGCAACGAGCGTTGCGGGAGGCGGAGACACAGCTGCCGCGGTCGAGGCGGCCGGAGCGAGTGCAGGTTTCAGCCACATTTCGACTGGAGGTGGCGCATCGCTCGAAATGCTCGAGGGGAAAGAGTTCGAGTCGCTCACCGCACTCGATTCAGGAGTCGCAGTCGGTTATAGTGCCGCGAGAAAGTAGAGGAGTCCCCATGCGCATGCTTGCCGCCATCTGTGTCACCCTTGTTCTTGCTGGTGTTGCCCCAGTTCCGCAGGAAGAACCAGCACTGAAAGTTGGATCGACCGCGCCAGCGCTCGACGGACTTGAGTTTGTGCAGGGCGAACTCGCCACATCTCCCAAAGTGCGTGTGGTTGAGTTCTGGGCAACGTGGTGTGGTCCGTGCTTGCAATCGATTCCTCATATCAATGAGCTCTATCAGGCGCAGCGCGGCAGAGGGCTTGAGGTGGTTGGGATCAGCGATGAAAAACGCGAGAAGGTTGAGCCATTCGTGCGCAAGCGCGCGGGTCAGATGTCATACACCGTTGCGATCGACCCAGAAAAGAAAATGAACTTGGCGTTCATGCAAGCTGCGGGGAAGAACGGAATTCCCTGTGCGTTTGTGATCGGCACTAACAACAAGATTGTGTACATCGGCCATCCGATGGAAGACGAGTTCGCGCGTGCGGTGAAACTCTCGCTCGATGGTCGATACGACCCAGTCCTTTCCAAAAAGGCAACGCCACTGCTCGAGGCCGCGCGCCGGGCTGTGAAGTCGAAGAACTTCAAGGATGCCTATCAGCGGTTCGACGAGGTCATCGCCCTCGACCCCACGATCTTCACGGACGCTGCGATCGAAAAGTACCGCGTGATGTTGAACGACGAGAAGAACACGACAGCAGCGAAGTCGTATGCCCAGGAGTTGATCACTGCTTTTTCGGCCGCGTCGGATGCGCCGGCACTGCGTGACCTCGCGCTCGTGCTCTCATCTGATCCGCGGGTCTCGCAGTACGACAATGCGCTCGCTCTCGTAGCAGCGCAAGCAATGCTGAAGGCTGCCGCTGGATCTGATTATTCAGCGCAGTCCACGATCGCCTCGGTCTACTACGCGATGGGTGATTTTGCCAAGGCAGTCGAAGCGCAAAAGAAGGCGGTCCGTCTTGCGGATCCCTCGCTCAAGGGATCGCTTAAACCGACACTCGATGCGTACGAGCTCGCTCTGAAGCGTGGAGTCAAGGTCGCGGTGCCTGCAACGGCCGCTGCTGCGCCCGCGCCAACGACTGTGCCAGCCACCGTTCCCTCGGGAACTCCCTGAGAGTGGCGAGAGCGGCGCTTCCATTATTCGCGCGCGAGATCGATCAACCGCTCGTTGGCGCATCGATTCTCTCAGCTGATTTCGCATGCCTCGGCCGCGAGGTCACGCGTGCGCTTCGTGCTGGCGCAGACTCAATCCATGTTGATGTCATGGATGGACACTTCGTTCCGAACCTCTCGATGGGACCCGCCATCTGTGCGGCCGTTCGACGGATCGCTCCGCGCGCGTGGCTCGATGTTCACTTGATGGTGACGACCCCAGCAGACTTCATTGAGCCCTTTCTTGAAGCAGGGGCAAACCACATCTCAGTGCACGTTGAGAGTGAGGGGACCCCACGCGAACTCATTCGTCGCATCCATGCAGGGGGGGCGACGGCTGGACTGGCTATCAACCCAAACACGCCATGGAGATCACTCAATCGGTACTTCGAACTCGCCGAACTCTTTCTGGTGATGAGCGTGCATCCTGGATTCAGCGGTCAGCGATTTCTGCCGAGCGCGATTGAGAAGGTGCGCGCGATTCGATCTCGTGTCTCGAGCTCGCAGCGGGTGCAGGTCGATGGGGGTGTCAATCTCGAGACTGCGCCAGCGTGCGTTGACGCGGGGTGCGATGCGCTCGTCTCCGCTTCGGCTCTCTTTGGCGCGTCGAACTACGCGCGCGTGGTCTCGCGCCTTCGAAAGGGAGCGAGTCGTTAGGATGGCAACGATGGCCAAACCGACCGCTGAAGCATGGGAAGTCCCGCAGGTGGAGACGCCGAAGAAGGGTGTTCCAGACGGCCTGTGGATGCAGTGCCCCGCGTGTAGCGAAACGCTGTTCAGGAAGGCCGTTGCGCAGAACCTCAACGTCTGTCCGAGGTGCGATTACCACATGAGGATCTCGGGTCGCGAGCGCATTGAACAGTTGCTTGACCCTGGCACATTTGAACCAATGAACGCCCAGATGGCGCCACGCGATCCACTCGAATTCAATGATCTCAAGTCCTATCGAGATCGAATCGAACAGGCACAGCGGCAGACTGGCGAGAATGACGGTGTGCAGACGGGGACCGGCTTCATCAAGGGTCGAAAAGTAGTCATCGCTGCAATGGATTTCACCTTTCTTGCTGGTTCGATGGGATCGGTCGTCGGCGAGAAAATCACTTGCGCAGTCGAGCACGCAACCGACCACGCCCTGGCAATGATCATTGTGAGTTGTTCGGGTGGCGCGCGAATGCAAGAGTCTGGATTCTCGCTCATGCAGATGGCAAAGACGAGCGCCGCACTCGCTCGGCACGATGAAGCAAAGGGGCTTTTCATCTCAGTGCTGACTGATCCGACGACCGGAGGCGTCACCGCGAGTTTCGCCATGCTTGGAGATGTTATTTTTGCCGAACCCAAGGCGCTGATTGGTTTCGCTGGTCCTCGCGTGATTCGGCAGACAATTCGACAGGAATTGCCTGACGATTTTCAGACGAGTGAGTTTCTTCTCAGCTGCGGGTTCATCGATCGCATCGTGCACCGATCGAACCTGCGAAGCGAGATCAGTCGGGTCATCGACTATTCC
>SYHM01000031.1 GCA_005799205.1 Planctomycetia bacterium
CATCCACCCACTTCCCAACCCGTGCGGCGACACAATCGCCGCGTGCCTGAGTGACTCACGAGTGATCGCAGCTGCTCAGGTCGTGATGTCGAGATGCTGGCCCACGGGCACACCCAACACAGTCATCGGAAGGATTTACTGTTCGCCCTGTACCGACGAGGCCGAGCGCGGAGCGGGCGGCATTACGCGTCCGAAGTGCGATCGCTCTGGTGAACGACGGGTTGATGTCATCTTGTGCTCTGCGGATTCAGACCCCTGCCTAGCGCTTGCGCACGAACTGTTCCATGTTTCGCAAGCGTGCTCGATCGGATTGTTCGATCGCAGTCGTGAGTGTCGAGAACTCGCTGGGCGATGGAACGACGGGCGGGCGAGCGTCTGTCGCGAGCTTGAGGCGTACCGACGAACTGCCGACTGTCCAGAAGGCGAGTCAGACGCATGCTGCGTCAGAGCCTGCGAGAGCGCAAGCCAGTCTTGGCGGGGTACGGAGCGCCATTGTGAAGAGTGCTGTGGGCTGCTCATCGCGCGAGGCTGCTGCTCAGAGGGGATGTTGGTGGAGGGTTGCCCACACGAAGCGCAGAGTCCGTGCGGGTCACCGGGAGGATCAAATGCCCCGTAACCCAATGACGGAAAGATTGCTGAATCGCATGTCCATCGGCTTCGTCGCGGTCGCGCTGGGGCTGCCCTTCGCGTGCGCGCCGATACAGCAGCCCGAGAGGCCCACCGTGCATCTCTCAGCGTCGAGCTGCACGAGCGTCCGGCCAAACTGGAAGGCGGGGCGGTGGACGATGGGAGTCGAGTTCGAGATCAGCGGAAGCTCGCAGGCCGTGGCACTGCAAGTCGCAAGCCGACTCCGTTCGGTCATCTGTAGCGATCCAGAAAAGTTCGCGTGGGTGCAGGAACCCGATGGGTCAGTGGTGCCACTCGCCGGAACGAACTCATCGTGGGTCCATCAGTTCGATCCAGAGACGGAGTTCATCCCGATGATCAGCTACCGGGTGCCCAAGCCCGTCAAGGTGAGTGGCGCTGGTGAAAACCTCTGGCGCGTATCCATTGCGGTAGCGCTTCCAGTCGAGCGACAGCCACCGGAGGTGGTGGTGGTGGGACTCCACACTGATGCGATTCGGAAAGAGCTCGAGGCCTACACCGGACGCCCTGAAGTTCAGATTGAGCCGTCCGCGTTCACTGCCACACCCAAGACCCTCGTGCTGCCCGCGCCTTCGCGACCTGAATCAACCGAGCTCGGTGCTGAGTTTCATCACAACGCGGAGTAGTGCGTTGAGGAAGCATGAAAGGTCAGCCCGATCGTCACCCACACTCCATCGCGGTGCTGGCCTAGCGGTACGCCGAACACGGTCATCGGAAGGATGTACTGCGCGCTGCGCGACAGATTCATGGGGTGGCACTCTCGCGCTGTCCGACCGCTGCAACGAAGGAGATCGGTGATGAAAACCTGCGACCGTCGAGTGCCCATCGTCACTCTCCTTGCGTGCGCGGGAATGGTGTGGGTGCTCGCGGCGTGCGCATCGCCGGCGCCAGAGGAGAATCAAGAGACCCTCATCTCTCCCGGTTTGTCCCCGCACTGCTCGGTCGCGATCATCCGTTGCCAAGAGATTGGTCCGGCGTACTACCGCCCCGGATGCTGGGACGCGGTCTTCAAGATTGAACTGCAAGGGTCGCCGCTCAGCCTCCTTGGACGCGTCGCAAACAAACTCTCACGCGACGGTCCCGCCGCGCCTGCAATCTTGGCAAGCCTGCAGAAAGAAGACGGGACGTTCGTCGCACTTGCCCCAGAGTGGCCCACGATGTTCGGTCCAACCATGGCAGATTTTCCTTGGGATGTCACCCTGAACTGGGCGGATCCTTGCGAGAAAGCAGTCAGAGTCGCGAACGGCGATTGGCGAATCTTCTGGAAGTTTGGATTGGTCTGTAGTGAGATGCCGGTTGGCAGGGTTCGCGTCGCGCTCAACGGACCTGCGATCTTGGAGCACCTGTGGCAAGGCGAAGTCGCGTGGAAGTCTGATCCCACGACCTGCACGGTTCCTCCGCTCAAGTAGGCCGCAGGTTCAGTCGAACGAATCAGAGCACTGTCACCGCGTCGTCGGCGGAGACTCGCCTGCTGGAACAACTGCCTTGACTCTGCTCTCGCGCCGATCGATGCCAGGCATGCGCGGCGGCGCGGGGACGAGTTGCATCGAGACGATGCGCGGAATGGCGCGCGGCCTCCCCTCACCGACATCATCGAGGGGTGTCGCAGCAATCGAGTCGATCGCGCGGTTGCCCGAGACTGCATAGCCGAACGCGCAGTACTGACCATCGAGTCTCGCCGTCGCTTCGCGTCCGAGTGCGAAGAAGAATTGGCTTCCAGCGGAATGCGGCTCATCGGCGCGGGCCATCGATATCACGCCGTAGTCGTGCGCGAGTGTGCTTGGTTCGAGCGCGAGTGCGAATCCGGGCCCTCCGTTGCCAGTCATCGTCGGATCGCCACCTTGGATCACGAACGGGCGCCCCTCTCTGTCCGCAGGAACAACACGGTGGAATCCGCCGCCGTCATAAAAACCCTCGCGCACAAGCGTGCGAAAGTTCCACACAGTCTGCGGCGCCTCGTCGGGAGCGAGTGCAACCACGATCTCTCCATGGTCGGTGCGCATGAGCACATCCATCTCTGGGTACATCTTGTATCCCGAGAGAACTGGTGGATCGCCGGCGATCCATCCCTTCTTTGCTTCGTCGAGTGATGTGTCGTGTGGATCAAGCGGTTGGTCGCCCCACCCCACAATGCGGGTGTAGGGAACGCTGCTCTGCGGGCGCAGGTCGCTCTTCACGCGAACTGGTGGTGGCTCGCGAATCGGATGGACGACGATTGGCGAGCCGACTGGTGCTTCGTCTTGCGCTAACTGCAGCCACGCGGCGCGCGAAAGCCCTTCGATTCCAGGAAGGACCTTGCGAAGATCGACTCGCCCTTCGATTTCTTTCGCGAGCCCGAGGACTTCACCAGCATGATCGAGCAGAAACAGATTGAGTGGGGCCGCAGTGTCGCCCCGTCGCACGATGAGTTCGAGTGGACCAGTCGGTGACGAATAGAGGTGGATCGCACGCATCGTTGGGGGTGCCGCGCGCGGCGCGACGGTGGGTTCTTCGACGGGTGCCTCACGGTATCGACGCATGCGCTCGGCGACTTCGCGTGTGTCGGCCGGCGAGAGCGAGCGGGGAGTCGCGCGCGTCGCGTCTTGGGGCATCGCCGTTGATGCGCATGAAAGCACAAGGACTGCCGCAGCAAGAGTGATCCTCACGCATGCACCCTATCACACGCGCGCGCTCACGGTCGGCGAATCGTCATGGATGATTCGTATGATCTGTTGATGACCGCGTCAGAGCGTCCATCGATCACCAGCACTCGGCTCATTGTTGGCCTCGAAGTGCACATCGAGCTCGCGACTCGATCGAAGATGTTTACGCGCGCCCCCAATCTCGCGCACCCAGAGTTTTTCGATGTGCCCCCGAATTCGATTGTCGATCCCGTGGTGGCTGCGCTGCCGGGCACCCTTCCGGTGATGAACCGCCGAGCCGTCGAGATGTCGATGATGGTCGGGCTCGCACTGAATTGCACGATCGCCGACCGCTGCAAGTGGGATCGCAAGAACTATTTTTATCCCGATCTTCCCAAGGGATATCAGATCAGTCAGTACGACATGCCCCTCTGTGCCGACGGTGCGTTCGACCTCTCGCTCTCTGACGGAACGACCAAGCGCATTGGCATCATCCGAGCACATCTCGAAGAGGACACTGGCAAGCTCGGCCACGAACTTCCTGGTGGATTGCATTTCGATGGATCGCTCGTCGATCTCAATCGTGCGGGGACGCCGCTGCTCGAGGTTGTCACCGCGCCAGACTTCGCGACGTCTGAAGAAGTCGTGCTCTTCGCCCAAGAACTGCGCAGCGTCTGCCGATTTCTTGGAGTCACCCACGGGGTGATGCAGCGAGCTCACATGCGGTTCGAACCCAACGTGAATCTCGCGCTGACGCTGTCGGACGGTCGCGAAGTCCGCACGCCGATCAACGAGATCAAGAATCTCAATTCGTTTCGGGCCGTGCGGGGAGCGATCGACTACGAGGTCACGCGGCAGGCGGCCGAGTGGCTCGAGACAGGTCGCGAGCAGGGGCGCGGGATGAAATCGACTCGTGGATGGGATGACATCGCGATGGTGACGACTCTGCAGCGCGAGAAAGAAGATGCGCACGACTATCGGTATTTCCCAGATCCGGACCTCGTGCCGGTCGAGGTCTCGCCCGCGTGGCTTGATGAGGTTCGGGCGCAGATGCGCGAGCTGCCCGCATCGCGCCGCGCTCGTTACATCGCATCGGGGATCGGCGACAAAGATCTGCGTCAGCTGATGGATGCTCCAGACCTGTGCGAGTTTTTCGATCGAACTGTCACTGAGGCAGGGGGGGCGAGCGCGTCGACTGCCGTCGCGAAGATCGTGCTGAATGCGGGATCGCGCCACGCCAACGAGCGCGGAGTCGAGGTGTGGGATCTCGGCATCACGCCGCAGCAGATTGC
>SYHM01000173.1 GCA_005799205.1 Planctomycetia bacterium
ATCGATCGCGCTGCACGCTGTCGCGATCCGCCAAAGACTGCAGTGATCGCCTCGGTTCGGCGGCTCGCGGGAGGGGTAAAAATCTCGAACGAACCATGCGCGAACTGGTTCACTGCCTGCAGGGTAGCACTTCAGTTGTTCGCTACACTCTTTGGGATGGCGAGTTTTCGATGGATCTTCGTTGGATGTGTTGCGATTGTGACCGCACTGACTGCAGCGATCAGTTCGCACGGGATGGCAACCCCACCGGCAGCCCCATTGCCGACGTCGCCTGACCTCGTTGTGCCTGCGGAGGCGGCGCCCGGACAGTGGCAGATCGAGTTCGTCGCAGGACCGATGCGCTTGTACATCGATCCAGAGAGCGCTGAGAGCTACTGGTATTTCACATACAAGGCGGTGAATCGCACAGGTCAAGATCGGTGGTGGGCCCCCAAACTGGAGCTCCTCGATGACCACGGCCGGTTGCAGCGATCGGGGAAGGAAGTCCCCGTCATCATCGGCAAACGGATTCAAGCGCTCATTGGGAATCCGCTTGTTGAAGATCAATACCAAGTGCTCGGTGAGATTCACCAGGGTGAGTCCAACGCGAAGGAAGGTTTCGTTGTGTGGAAGGCGGCGCCTCTGGATGCGACCGAGCTGCACCTCTTTGTCCGTGGGATTTCAAGCGAATTTAAGCGTATGGAGAACCCAAAGGGTGGGCCAGAGGTCGTGCTGCACAAGACACTCAAGCGTGACTACCGAGTCCCAGGTGATCCTCGAGCAACCCCAGCGACTCCACTCGTGTGTGAACAGACTGAGTGGATTCTTCGCTAGGCGCATCTGGCTCGAGCAGGCGTCCTGAATGGAGGGGATGAGGGGGGTTGCCTGTCGCAGGGGATGGCATTAGTATGTGGGGCTCGATCAGTTCATCAGCGGAGCTTCCAACTATGGCGCACAAAAAAGGACAAGGTTCAACTCAAAACGGTCGCGACTCGAACGCGCAGTACCGAGGCATCAAAGTTTCTGGGGGGCAGTTGGCGCAGGCTGGCGCGGTCTTGGTGAGCCAGTGCGGAACAAAGTGGAAGCCTGGCTATTTGGTGCACCTCGGTCGTGACTACACCTTGACGGCGCTCGTCGATGGAACGGTTCGATTTCGCGGTCGTTGTGTCGACATCATTCCGACTGATCCAGCGACTCCTCGCTTGGCAATCGACCGCTGACGCGGTTCGTCCGGACCCAGTGCGCTGGGACAGCTCGGAACGCTCCCAATGTTTGTTGATACCGCAATCATCTCGATTCGCTCGGGAAAGGGTGGGAAGGGCTCTGCGCATCTCTTGCGATTGAAGGGAAATGCGAAGGGTGGCCCTGATGGTGGGGATGGCGGTAAGGGGGGAGACATTGTGGTGGTCGGCGATCCGCACGTCGACACATTGATTCAATTTGGCTACAGGCCGCACTGGTTCGCAGAGGATGGTGAAGCAGGATCGCGAAAGAGTTGCGCGGGGAAGGCTGGTTCGGATTGCGTGCTCCCGGTGCCGCTTGGCTCGCAGATTTTCGACGCAGATACCGATGAGTTGCTTGCTGACATCACCCAACCTGGCCAACGAGCGCTCGTCGCGCGAGGTGGTGAAGGGGGACTCGGCAATGAGCACTTCAAGTCAGCGGTGCATCAGACTCCAATTGAGTCGACGCCAGGCGGGCCAGCGATTGAGCGCCGCTTGCGGATGGAACTCTGCCTGATCGCCGATGTTGGACTCGTTGGGCTTCCGAATGCAGGCAAGAGCACATTCTTGCGAGCGACAACCCGCGCGCAACCCAAAGTTGCGGATTATCCCTTTACGACCCTCGCGCCACAGTTGGGGATCGCTGATCTCACCGACGATCGCAGGCTCGTCATCGCAGATTTACCCGGGCTGATCGAGGGGGCATCAGAGGGGCACGGGCTCGGGCATGACTTTCTAAAACATATCGAGCGCACGCGTGTGATCGTTCATGTGCTCGATGCCGCGCCGGCCGATGGCAGCGACCCGCTTGACAGCCACCGGACGATTCGCCGTGAACTCGCCGAGTTCAGCGACCATCTCGCGCGGACCCGAGAGATCGTCGTGTTGAACAAGATCGACTTGATTGATCCAGCTGGCCGTGACGCGCATGTGCGCGACTTGATCGCTCGATTTGAAGTTGAGCGGGGGGTCCGGCCGCTCATTGCGAGTGGAGCGACCAAGGAAGGCGTTCGGCAGGTGCTCGAGGCGGCATGGGATCTGACCCGCCGAGTGCGTGGTGCGACTGAGGCTACTCCTCGTCAAACCCAGCGCTGATGAGCCGCAGGATGCCTGCAAGTGCTTCTTCATCATCGGCGCCTTCGCAGTTCACCTCGAGGACAGTTTCTTGAGTTGCAGCAAGAAGCAGCATTTGCATGATGCTCTTTCCGTCAACCCACTCGGTCGAATCAGCTCGCCGTACGAGCACTCGCGCTGAAAAAGTGTTGGCGAGTTGCACGAAACTCATCGCTGGCCGGGCGTGCAGCCCGAGTCGATTTGTGATTGTCGCGTGACCGTTCGCCACCAGAGTGTTCTACCGCGGCAGTGTGGATGCGTCCGTCTCATCAAGGAGGGTGATGACATCCTCGGCGGTTCTGGCCTGTCGCAAGAAGCGTCGAAAAGACTCCTGGCTCAGCGCGCCGAAGACGGACTCCATAGCGTTCAAGTGCATCTCGAGGTTTGAGAGGGGACTCAACATGAAGACGACTGCGAACACAGGCTGGCGGTCAAGCGAGTTAAAGTCGATTCCGGTCGACGAAAGTCCGATCGCCGCAAAGGGTCTTTCAACGATCGCCGTTTTTGCATGTGGCACCGCAACGCCGTGTCCGAATCCCGTTGATCCCTTCCGCTCGCGCGCAGCAGTCTCCTTGAGGAGTCCAGCTCGCGCATCGACGGGGACCACGCCGGCGGTAATGAGTCCATCGAGCAATTCTCCAATGGCGAGATCTCGTTTCGTGTGCTGCAGCGAAGGATAGATCGCCTTCGTCACGATGATCTCGCGGAGTTTCATGCCAGGTCCATAGTACCGCTCGCAATGACTGCTCGCCTGCATGCAGCGAGCCGTGCTGAGACTAGGCCGAGCGAGAGAACCGTGTGGTGCTACGAGCGATGATGATGCCGCAGGCGGTCCTTGTAGCTCGAGAGTTGACGCGCGCCCCGATCGACTGCGATGTCGACGCACGCATACAAATCGTTGTGCTCCGAGTTACAGATGAAGTCCTGATGGCGTTCAACATCGGATCGAATCTCAACGTGGTATCCATGTGGCGCACGCTCGACCGTCACCGCCAGTTGCTGTAGACCAGTGAAGAACCGCGGCAACTTGCCCACCTTGGCCTTGATGTACTTGGTGATGGCCTCGGTCAATTCCATGTGTTTTGCGCTGATGGTGATGAGCACGGTCGAGTCCTCCATAGTGATGACGCCTGGCGAACCGTCAGCCATGCATCGGCAACCGCTGCCGCAGGGATCTCATCGACGCACGCCAAGACATCCAAGACATCCGGCGCCTTCCGCGACGACATCATGCACGACCTTGCACAGAGATGGTAGTCCCCGTTGCGGCTCCTGGTTCTTCCAGTCCGAGGCGAATCACAGATTCGCACCCGTCACGGTGCGACTTGTGCAGGTCTCGAGCTGCGGGGAGAAGGGGGAGTCGGTTCGGGGGGCAACGCATGTCCTGATGCCAGTGTCACTCCGACTATCGAATACACCGCCCCTCGGCGAAAGCGAACTTGCAGATTTTCACCGGCGCGTCGGGTGGCGGTCGCGAGCACAAAGTCGGCAACCGAACGAACTTCGTGACCACCAACCTCGACGAGGACATCCCCCACGGCAATCCGCGCACGTGCTGCTGGCCCTCCGGGGGAGAGCGAGTCGATTCGGACGCCGTCTGGAACCCCCGAGATTCCAACGCCCATCACACCATCCCCATCCCCGATCGTCGTATCCCGCCTCCCGTTCGCCAGCACCCACGCCTTCCACATGCTCTCGATCCGGCCGATGGGAGCGTCGAAGATCAACTCCAGCGACCGCCGTCCAGTCGAATCGGTCGAATAGCCGGCGGTGTAGAGGCGGTACCACTCGCCGAGTTTCTTGTGCGCGGTCACAAACTGAAGAATCGAACGGGCTTGCGCATAGTGTCGCGACTGCGCGGCCATGAATGTGGCACTGTCGAGCGAGAAAAAGTCGATCCATGGCATCGTCTCATCCGCGCGAACGCAATCGAGCATTTGATTCGAACGAAGATTCGAGCAAATCACAGGGGATCCATCAGCGTCGAGTTGCCAGTCCTCGAAAAGTGTGGCGAGCCCCTCTTGAAGCCAGATGGGATGGTGCTGCTGGCGACGCTGCATATCGCCATAGTGCAGGACATGCGTGTACTCGTGTCGAAGCGTCGCTCCCGTCTCGCGCGCAATGAGTCTGCGCGCCTCGTGGTCGTACAGACCGCCATGGTCTGGGTCGCGAAGATAGGTCGCAGCGTCCGTGGGGGTTGCGATGACGAGCAGAATCCAATCTGGCTGAATCGCGCCAAACAGCGAGGTGCGGAGCGCCTGCGAGAGCGCCGCCACCATCGTCAGCGTCTGATCAATCCCAGTGCGATCGATCGAGCTCGCGATGGTGATGCGAAGCTGCTCGTTCCGAACGGTCTGGTAGTTGCTCTGTGGGAAGCGATCCATCCACTCTCGAAGCGAGTGGAGCGCAATCGTTGCGTCGTGTTCGGCTAGCTGCTCGTTGCTTGCGCCGTCACGGCGCCGCGCAGCATCGGATCGCAACTGCGCTCTCACAGCCAGCACCTGATCCCAGGAGTCGTGAGTTCGCAAGGAACCAAGGGCTAGGTCTTCGTCGAGCGCCTTGTCATCGCACCAGCCCGCGCGAAGCGCCCGGACCACATAGGTCGCGGCGCGGCGTGTGTCCGAGGCGCCACACGCAGCGCGCGCTCCCTCGAAGAGCACCTGACCATCCTGGGGATGTTCAATCAGGTACAGGTCGATCAGCGCAAGCGCTTCACTGTGTCTTCCTGCACCGACGTGTCTCGTAACCGCAAGCTCAAGCTCACCTCGCGATGGAGGGTCACCGCTCGCAAACGACGAGAGTGCAACGATGGTCGCCGCGAAGCGCATCGATTGGATGCTAGGGTTGTCTCTGCACCCAGAGCCCGATTGCTTGTGGATATGCGATGCATTCCTCGTCGAAGACACGCGCCGCAAGCGATGCAGGCGTCTCGCCAAGGCGCACATCGATCGTGCGCTGGACGAGAATCTCGCCGTGATCGTAGAGGTCATCGACGAGGTGCACCGTGCAACCCGACTGGGACGCGCCTGACGCGATGACCGCTTCGTGGACGTGCATCCCGTACATCCCCTTCCCCCCGAAGGCGGGCAGAAGGGCCGGATGGATGTTTAGAACTCTTCCAGTCCATCGTCCAACCCGAAATGGGCGCAGGTACCCAGCGAGCACCACGAGGTCGATCGCACGGTTGTCGAGCAGTGTGTCGAGCGCATCGCTCGTTGCCTCGCTCGGCGACCCCTCGATGACAACCACTTCGCGTCCCGAGGCGGTGCACCGACTGACAGCTGGAATGTCGACGCGGTGCGCCACGACGGCTGCAATATGAACAGGCAGCTCACCTCGCTCTTCCAGGGCGATGAGATTGAGGGCGGTCGTTCCACCTCCTGAAACGAGGACGGCAGCGCGGGCGAGGGGGGTGGTTTCCTCGCTGCGACGGCGCGAGGCACTCGTCATGTGGACCGTTCCGTGTCGTCGCTTGAGAGGGTCGCAGGACTTGAGAAGTCAATCGGCCGGTGGTCTGCTCCAACGGCAACCATCTTGACGATCGATTCAGTCACCCGCACCTGCTTTCCAGACGAGTACCGTTCGGCGTCGACGTTGATTCGAATCGTCACCGAAGAGCGCCCAGTCGTGACCGTCGAGGCGCGCAGTGTGACAAGTTCTCCGACAAAGACGGGGGCGACAAACTCGATCCGTTCAACCATCACAGTCACCCACCGATGCAGCCCGAGCGATCGTGCGTGGACATATGCGGCCTGATCGATGTAACTCATGATCACCCCGCCGAAGACGGTGCCGCTGTGATTCGTGTCTCGCGGCATCGTCATGACGCGCAAGACGAGTTCGCCGTCTGGGTCGCTCATCCCCGCGATCGTACTGATCGTGCGGAGGAAAGATTTCGCCGCGTGCGCGTCGAAGTGGGAGCGGGGGAGTGTTGGAGTGGAAGTGCGAGCACGCGACGCAGATACGCCCCAGTGCTGCTCAGAGGATGAGTTGCCACCGCTTCTGGAGTGCCCTCAGCGAGGATCGATCCGCCTCCCTCCCCACCATCGGGACCGAGGTCGATCAACCAGTCGGCGCACTTGATGACATCGAGATTGTGCTCAATCACCACGAGCGTGTGCCCAGCGTCGCGCAGTCGGTGCAGGACGGTCACGAGCCGGTCAACGTCTGCGAAGTGCAGTCCCGTCGTGGGTTCGTCGAGCACATAGAGAGCCTCCGACGAGGTCTGATTGCCCAGCTCCGTTGCGAGCTTGATGCGCTGCGCCTCGCCTCCAGACATCGTGTTCGAGGACTGCCCGAGTTGCAGATACCCCAACCCCACATCGTGCAGGCAAGAGAGCATCCGTTCAATCTTGGGGTGCGCGGAAAAAAACTCACGTGCGTCATCGATCGTCATCGCAAGGACATCCGCAATCGTCCGATCTCGGTAGCGAATCTCAAGCGTCTCACGGTTGTATCGGCTGCCTTGGCACGAATCACATTGCACGAAGACATCGGGAAGAAAGTGCATCTCGATTCGGCGCACTCCCTGGCCTTGACAGGACTCGCAGCGACCTCCCTTGACGTTGAACGAGAAGCGGCCGGGCGCATAGCCGCGAATCTTCGCTTCGGGAACACGCGCAAAGGCCTGCCGCACGTCGTCAAAAATGCCTGTGTACGTTGCTGGATTGGATCGCGGAGTTCGACCGATAGGGCCCTGATCGACCTCGACGACGCGATCGATGTGCTCAAGCCCAGTCACGGACCCGTGCACGCCAGGAATCACACGCGCGCCGCCAACATCACGCTGCGCACACTTCAGCAGAATGTCACCCACCAACGTGCTCTTGCCGCTGCCAGACACGCCAGTGACGCAGATCATGAGCCCGAGTGGGAATTGCACATCAATCGACTTCAGGTTGTGCTCACGTGCGCCGAAGACTGCGATGGCACGTCCCGCGTCAGGCGCAGTGCGTGTCGCCGGTATTGGGATCGACCGCGCTCCGCTGAGATATTGGCCGGTGACGCTTGCGGAGGCGGCGCAAATCTCTGCGACCGTGCCCTGTGCGACGATCGTCCCTCCGTGGCAACCGGGTCCTGGACCTACATCGACGATGTGGTCAGCGCTGAGGATCGTGTCGTGGTCGTGCTCGACGATGAGAACGGTGTTCCCGATCGTCGTCAGGTGGCGGAGAGTCGCCACGAGCCGATCGTTGTCGCGTTGGTGCAGACCGATGGTTGGTTCATCGAGGACATAACAGACCCCAACGAGCCCCGAGCCAACCTGGGTGGCGAGACGAATGCGCTGCGCCTCCCCTCCAGA
>SYHM01000032.1 GCA_005799205.1 Planctomycetia bacterium
CGGAGCATTTGATCGGATCACTCCCTCCGCGCTGTTGAGGCAACAGTGCGTACGCGACCTCGCGGGACGCCGCACCATCTCGCCGAGCGATCCTTTCAACGACCTCGCGCACGCGGCAGTCCATGTTGCTCCCTCAATCGCGGATGATATTGATGAGATTTCCGCGCTTTCTGACCTTCCCGTGCACGTCTGCGGAAGCGGATCGAGCCTCTTTGTGCTCTGCAGCGATCCGGCGCACGCGCAGGCCCTCGCGTCGACAGCGAGCACACGACTCGCGATTCCTGCGGTTGCTGTGGCAACGTGCGTAGTGGAATGATCCACTTCGGGGTGGCATCCTATGATCCCCCTCCCATGAAACTCCCTCACAATCTTGACGCAACCAAGTGGCAGGCACTTGCGCCGCTCTATCAAGCACTCACAGACCGAGAGGTTTCCTCTGGCGCCGACCTCGAAGCCCTCATCCTCGATCGGAGCGCGCTTGATGCGATCGCTGAAGAGGCGCAGGCGAACCTGTACATCTCGATGACTTGCCATACCGACGATGAGGCGAGGCGTGATGCGTATCTCGCATTCGTACAGCATGTCGAGCCACAACTGCGCACCGTCGGCGCGGCCCTCGACCGCCAGATTGTGGAGTCACCATGGGTGTCACACCTCGACTCCACGAGGTACGAGACCTACCTACGCGCACTTCGACAAGAGGCAAAACTCTTTCGCCAAGAGAATGTTCCGCTGCAAACTGAAGCGACAACCTGTGACCAGGAGTACAGCCGACTCTGTGGTGCAATGTCGGTGTCATTCGAGGGACGGGAGCAAACGATGCCGCAGATGGCGCGCTACCTCGAAGTTCCAGACCGCGCCGTGCGCGAGCAATCGTGGAAGGCCGTTGCTGCGAGACGCCTGCGAGACCGCGATTCAATCGATGGAATCTTCGACACGCTCATTGGCATTCGACACCGCATGGCGCTCAACGCAGGCTTCGCCAATTTTCGCGACTTTCAGCATGAACGCATGCTGCGCTTCGATTACAAGCCGACCGATTGTCAGAAGTTTCACGCGGCTGTTGAGGCGACATGCGTGCCGCTGATGGGTGAGCTGCATCGGCAACGGGCTTCGGCACTTGGAGTCCCATCCGTGAAACCCTGGGACACCAAGGTCGACCTTCGGGGTCGCGATGCGCTGCGTCCCTTCGCTGACACCACAGAACTCGTCGAGCGCACCTCTCGAGCCTTCCACCGACTCGATCGCGAACTTGGATCGATGTTCGATTCGATGCGTGGCGGGTCATGTCTCGATCTTGAGACGCGCAAGGGTAAGGCGCCTGGTGGGTATCAGTATCAACGGCAACACTCTCGAACACCATTTATCTTCATGAATGCGGCAGGATTGCAGCGAGACCTCGTGACGATGGTGCATGAAGCGGGCCACGCCTTCCACTCGATTCTGAGCAAGCACGATCCCCTGCTCGCCTATCGCGGCAGCCCGACCGAGTTTGCTGAAGTTGCGTCGATGAGCATGGAACTGCTCACATTTCCACAACTCGACGAGTTTTACTCTGCTGAAAATGGCGCGCGCGCGCGCCGTGATCTGCTTGAGAATCTTGCAACGCTCCTTCCGTGGGTCGCCACGATTGATGCCTTTCAACATTGGGTCTACACGAACCCTGGGCACACCCGCGCTGAACGAACAGACTGTTGGCTCGACTTGAATCGGCGCTTCGGCGGCGCGATTGATTGGAGTGGGCACGAAGACGTGCTTGCGTCGCTCTGGCATCGGCAACTGCACCTGTTCGGATCGCCCTTCTATTACATCGAGTACGGAATCGCGCAGCTCGGCGCGCTGCAGATGTGGCGGCAGTCTCGGCGCGATCCCAAGGCGGCCGTAGCGAACTACAAGCGCGCGCTTGCGCTCGGTGGATCGCGACCACTTCCTGAACTCTTCTCTGCAGCCGGGCTGCACTTCGATTTTGGACCCGAGACTGTGAGCGGATTGATGGACGAAGTTCAGGCCGAACTGGCCACGATCCCGGCATAGAGACTCTGCGCATCTCACTCCACACATTTGATTGAAGGAACATCACTCGTGAAAAAGATTGTCATCTTCGGCGGCGGCAAGATCGGAAGCATGGTCGGATTTCTGCTGGGAACCTGCGGCGACTATGAGGTGCAGGTGGGCGACTTGAACGCTGAATCTGCGCGCGCTGCGGCGACGCTCTTCGGTGGACGCGGGGTCGCTGTCGACTTCACGAACCGCGCGCAAGTCACATCGTTCGTGCAAGGCGCATGGGCGGTGATTTCGTGCGCTCCGTTCCATTGCAATCCAATGATCGCTCAGTGCGCTCGAGATGCACGGGCGCACTACTTCGACCTCACTGAAGATGTCGCCGTAACGAAAGAGGTCATTGCACTCGCCGCAAGCAGCTCGAGCGCGTTCATCCCCCAGTGCGGGCTCGCGCCAGGTTTCATCACCATCGCGGCCAATCACCTCGCGAAGCCATTCGCGCAGATCGACTCACTGCGACTTCGCGTGGGAGCGCTTCCATTGAACCCATCGAACCGACTCGGCTACAACCTGACGTGGAGCACCGAGGGAGTCATCAACGAGTACATCATGGACTGCGAGGCTGTCCGCGATGGACAACTCGTGCGCCTCCCCGCGCTCGAGAACCACGAACGCCTGATTATTGATGGCATCGACTTCGAAGCATTCAACACCTCGGGCGGCCTGGGCACACTCGCGGAAAGTCTCAAGGGACGCGTCCGCAATCTTGACTACAAGACCATTCGCTTTCCGGGCCACTGCGACCTCGTGAAGTTTCTGCTGCAAGAGCTGCAACTGCGCGAACACCGCGGCGAGCTTCGAACGATTCTTGAGCGTGCGATTCCAACAACTGCCGATGATCAGGTGGTCATCTTCGTGAGTGCCACCGGAACCCTCGATGGCCGACTCACCGAACGCATTTATGCAAAGCGCGTGCTCGCTCAGAGCATTGGGGGAGTGCACTGGACTGCAATCCAGATCACCACGGCGGCCGGCATCACGGCGTTGGTCGACCTCTTCGCGCAGGGAAAGACCCCACAGAAGGGGCTCGTGCGCATGGAAGATGTCGCATGGGATGAGTTCATCTCGAACCGATTCGGTCGTCTGTATGCCTGATTGGACCAATGCGTAGCGAGGAGTTTCGTGCGCACGGCTATGAGGTGATCGACTGGATCGCCAATTACATGCGCGATGTTGAGACGCTCCCAGTCGCACCGCGCGTGAAACCTGGAGACATTCGCCGCGCCCTGCCCGCC
Source organism: Planctomycetia bacterium (assembly GCA_005799205.1). Classification (GTDB taxonomy): domain Bacteria; phylum Planctomycetota; class Phycisphaerae; order Phycisphaerales; family SM1A02; genus F1-60-MAGs104. The sequence goes on from SYHM01000032.1 coordinate 3,297, forward strand.
GCGGCTCCTGAGGAACCCGAGACGATCGCTGCGTGCCTTGAAGACCTGAGCCGCTCCATCGTTCCAGGGTTGATGCACTGGCAGAGCCCCAATTTCTTCGGCTACTTCCCCGCCAATAGCGATCCTGCCGCAATGCTCGGAGACTTCCTCTCGAGCGGTCTTGGCGTTCAAGGAATGCTCTGGTCGACGAGCCCTGCGTGCACCGAACTTGAAACGCACATGCTGGATTGGCTCGCGCAACTGCTAGATCTGCCTGTGACTTTTCGTTCACCTGACGGTGGCGGTTCGCGTGGCGGCGGAGTCATCCAGGACACTGCGAGCAGCGCGACTCTCTGCGCGGCGATCTCTGCGCGCGAGCGCGCCCGCGGTGTGGCGGCTGGCGCGCAAGGCGATCCACTTGGACGGCTCGTTGCCTACTCGAGCACCCAAGCGCACTCGTCGATTGAGAAGGCACTGCGCATTATCGGGATTCCGAGCGATCGCCTGCGCACCATTGAGGTCGATGACCAATGGGCGATGCGCCCTTCCGCCTTGCGCGGTGCAATCGAGGCTGATCGTGCACGAGGGCTCATTCCGTGCTTCTGTGTTGCGGCCGTTGGAACGACCTCAACGCTCGCGGTCGATCCAGTCGAATCGATTGGTCAAATCTGCAACGAGCACGGGGTCTGGCTGCACGTCGACGCTGCGATGGCTGGAATCGCGGCGATCTGTCCAGAGTTTCGAGAGATGCACCGCGGACTTGAACGCGCTGACTCGTACTGCGTCAACCCGCACAAGTGGCTCGGCGCAGGATTCGATTGCGATGCGTTCTACGTTGCGAATCGCGCGGCGCTTGTCGGCGCGCTGAGCATTCTGCCCGAGTACCTGCGGAATGCCGCGACGGAGAGCGGCGCCGTCATTGATTATCGTGATTGGCAGGTTCCACTGGGAAGGCGGTTTCGGGCGCTAAAACTCTGGCTGCTCTTTCGTGCAAACGGCGCGCGTGCGCTGCGCGAGATGGTTCGTACCCATGTCGGGTTTGCCCGTTCGCTCGCCGATCGAATGCGAACTGACCCTCGGTTCGAAGTGATCGAACCGCAGACGCTTGGGCTCGTGTGCTTTCGGTTGCGCGGTGGCGATGCCGCGACCGAGTCGCTGCTGACGGCCATCAACGAGAGCGGGCGCGCGTTCATGACCCACACACGGCTCTCATCGCGTTACATCGCGCGCGTCTCGATCGGGCAACGCACGACAACCGCTGCCCATGTCGATGCGCTGTGGTCGCTGCTCAGTGCGCGTGCATGACAATCATCCGCGTCGCACAGTAATGATGACAACCTCTGCGGGGCAGTTCACCCGCAGCGGAAACCACCCGCCCACCCCCGCGGTGACAAAGAGATGCGATCCCCCATCGTGGTAGTGGCCCATGCGCAGCGCCTTCGATGTCGCGGCGCGTGACTGCTGCCGACGCTTTGGCAGCAGCGCGAACTGTCCTCCATGCGTGTGGCCCGCGAGCGTGAGCGGCACGCTGACCTTGGCCGCTTCGCGAAATGCTTTCGGGTTGTGGGCGAGCAGCAGGTGCGGAATGGATCCCTGTTGGACGAGCGACTGCAGCCCCTTGGCGTTCCCTTCGAGCGTGCGCGACCAATCGATGCCAGCGATTCGCAATCCACCACGCACGGTGATCATCTCGCCGCGCAGCGTCTTGAGCCCAGATCCCTGCGCAAGCCGAAGCACGCGCCGCGCGTTGTCGAGCACGTCGTGATTTCCGAGCACGAAGTACCTGCCGAGTGGCGCTCGCAGACCTCCGAGTGCTTCAAAGATCGGCTCGCATCCAGCGACATCGAGATCGACAACATCGCCCGTGCACGCGATGAGATCGGGCGCCTCTCGGCGAAGCAGTTGAACCGCCTCGAGTGCGCGGGGAATCGGCATCAGATCACCCACATGCAGGTCGCTGATGTGTCCGAGGCGCACGCCATCGAATCGTGCGGGCCAACTTGGAATTCGCACCTCGACCTTGCGCAGAGTGATCTCGCTCTGCAAGTGCCGTTTCATCAGTGCGCCGCCGACCAATTGATCTGGCAAGAGCGTGAACGCCGCGTGGCGAAGTGTGGCGCGGGCGAGACGGCCCGCTTGATCGCCGCGCGTCGCGCGTTTGCTCACTGCGAGCAGCGTTTTCAGCGTCACTTTCCGTGGCGACTGCTTAGAACTTGATGTTGGCACCGAAGTACAACCCTTGGACTCCTCCATCAAAGCTGGCTGAGTCATTGCTGAGAGTGAAGTTCTCGAGTCGGTATCCGAATTCGGCCCCACACTGCGGCGTCAACATCAACGTCAACCCGGCGCGCGCAAAGGTGAATTGCTGGCCGTTGGCGAAATTGGTTCCAACACCTCCAGCCGCTTCGATGCGCACTGATGTCACCCATGGAACTCGCCCTTGGGTGTCGAAGTCGAGATCGATTCCTCCGCCAATGCCTGGCATGACTGCTCCGAGTGACCACGAGTCGGATTGCGCACTGGTTGTGTCATCCACGCTGAGCTGCGCGCTGTACCAACGAACTGACCCAATAGCTTTCACGCGAAGATCGGCCTTGTAGTTGCCGTTGGGGGCGGTGTTTCGTTCATTGGGAACCCCCGCGCTCCAGGCTGTCGTCTGATCGGCAAATGGTCGCCAGATCGTGAAATCAAACTCGCCGCCCGCACTTGCTGCAGAAAATGACGTGTTGAGTTGATCGCCCAGTGCGATGCCAACGCTTCCGAAACTGCCCGCGACTTGCGAATTGAGCGAGGCTGAGGTTGAGAAGAACCATCCATCCACCATGACCTCATAGAAACGACCCCAACTCGCAGAAAGTTCGCCGTTGAAGGTCGCTTCATATCCATTGAGTCCAAGCCCGTCGTCAACCACAAAGTTGGGACCGCCGAAACTCGTATCACCCCGAACGCGTGACATCCAGAGTGCCGGGCGCAGCGCAAAGTGCAGTGCGTCCGAGTCGCGCGCACCCCCGACGGCTGGGGTGGCAGAGGCGGACTGGTCTTGCGCGTACGAGGGGGCAGACGACGCCGTCACTGCCAATGTGCAGAGCGCGCTCAACGATTTGCGAGTGAAATGCACATCGTGAGCCTACCGCCATCGACTCGACCTCCCAACGCAATCGCGCTCGGACCCATCGCCTGGGTTCATGCGGCATCGCTGCGATTCACCTATGCAAGGTCAGGTGGTCCCGGTGGGCAGAATGTGAACAAGATCGAATCGAAGGCACAGTTGCGCGTATCGATCGGGTCGATCCACGGACTTGATGAGAGTGCGCGCATGAGGCTCGCCCGACTCGCCGAATCACACCTCTTCGGCGCAGATGCGAGCGACCCGGCGTCGATCGAATCACCTTCGGCCGAGATCGGGTTCTCGGCGGAAGTGCATCGGTCGCAACGGGCGAATCATGATGAGTGCATCGCGAAGCTGCACGAGCTGGTCCTGCGTGCGTCAATGGCACCCAAGCGCCGGCGCAAGACGAAGCCGACGCGGGGTTCCCGCGAGCGACGCCTCGAATCGAAGCGCATCAACAGTGACAAGAAGGATCGCCGCCGCGATCCGTGACCAGCGCTACTTGAATCGAACCTCGCCAGCGCCTCGTTCAATCGTCCCGATCACCACGGGCGACTCTCCTGCCCGCTTGAGCGACTTGATCATGCGGTCGACATGATCAGGGCGGGCGATGATCGTGTAGCCGATCCCCATGTTGAACACGCGAAACATCTCTTCTTCGTCGACTCCGCCATGCTTTTGCAAGAATGGGAAGATCGCAGGAGGAGTCCACGCACGCTTCTCGATCACCGCATCAAACTTCTCCGGCAGCGCACGGTTCACGTTGCCAGGCAATCCCCCACCGGTGATGTGCGCCATCCCACTAATGGCCTTCTTCTTACGGAACGCGCTCACAAGTTTCACGATCGACTTTGCGTAGATTCGCGTTGGCTCGAGCAGTATCTCGCACAGTGTTTTCTCGCCAAGTTCGTGATATGCCTTGTTGAGATCGAGTCCAGCATCGCGCACAATCCTTCGTACCAGCGTGTACCCGTTCGAGTGCACGCCTGAACTCGGCAGTCCGATGATGACATCGTTTTTCTTGACCCGCGTCGCGTCGATGATGTTGTCGTACTCGACGACCCCAACACAAAACCCCGCGATATCAAAGTCGCCAGGCTTATAAATGTCGGGCATCTCGGCGCATTCGCCGCCGATCAGCGCACAACCCGCAATCTCACAGCCACGGGCGACTCCTTCAATCATCGCCGCCGTGTCAGTTGGCTGCAGCTTTGAAAGCCCCAAGTAATCAAGGAAGAAGAGCGGCTCGGCTCCCTGCACAATGAGGTCGTTCACATTCATCGCGACGCAATCGATGCCGACCGTGTCATACACGCGCCGCTCAGCAGCCAGCAAGACCTTGGTTCCTACGCCGTCAGTGCACGCAACGAGCACTGGCCTGCGGTAGTTGCGCTTGAGACTCTTCTTTGTGAAGTCGAGCTGAAACAATCCTGCAAACGCTCCGTGTCGACCGAGCACCCGCGAGCTGTGCGTGCGCTTGAGAACTGGTCCAATGAGATCGACCACCGCATCCCCCGCGTCGATGTCGACGCCTGCAGCGCGGTATGTCAGTCCATTCTTCACGGGTGTGATGCTCATTGTCGCATTACACACGATCCGCGCCGATTGTGGCGTATGCTCGCCGCCCCATGTCGATTCTCATTGATGGCAGTACGCGTGTCTTGTGTCAGGGCATCACAGGCGCCGCTGGCGCATTTCACACCAAGGGCTGTTTGGACTATGGAACACAGATGGTCGGTGGAACGACACCCGGAAAGGGTGGCCAGCGCGATGTGAATGGCCTACCGATCTTCGAAACCGTCCACGACGCGGTCAAGGCGACCGGCGCAGATGCGACGATGATTTTCGTGCCGCCCCCATTCGCAGGCGATGCGATCATCGAAGCGGCTGATGCAGGCATCGCGCTCATCTGTGCGATCACCGAAGGCATTCCAGTGCAGGACATGATTCGAGTGCGTGCAACGCTCGCGAACTATCCCAACACAACGCTCGTCGGACCGAACTGTCCAGGAGTCATCACCCCAGGCAAGAAGGTCGGCGAGAGCAAGTATGAGGGCGGATGCAAGATCGGCATTATGCCCGGGTACATCCACACCCACCGATCTGACGCTCCTTCACGCAAGGCGGTCGGGATTGTGAGCCGCTCAGGCACGCTGACCTATGAGGCAGTCTGGCAATGCTCTGCGCGTGGGATTGGACAATCCACGTGCGTTGGAATCGGCGGCGATCCAATCAAGGGACTTGACTTCATCGATGTGCTCGAACTCTTCGCGGCTGATCCAGAGACAAGCGCGATTGTGATGATCGGCGAAATCGGCGGGAGCGCCGAAGCCGACGCGGGACGGTGGCTGCAAGCGAACACGAAGAAGCCAGTCGTCGCCTTCATCGCTGGCCGCACGGCTCCTGCGGGACGGCGCATGGGTCATGCGGGAGCGATCGTGGGCGGCGCTGAAGACACCGCGCAATCCAAGATCGACACGCTGCGCGCGTGCGGCGTGCACGTTGCTGAGAGTCCTGCCGACATGGGTGCGCTCACGGCTTCTGTGCTTGGACTGTAAGTTGGGACTGTAAGTTTGAGCTGTGACTCCTCACGAGTCCCCATCTACCATCGTGGCATGAAGCTATTGCACGGCTGGTTCATTCCAACGTTCGTCGTGCTCTGCGCAGAGCTCGCCCGCGCCGCCGATCCGACATCGATCGCAGTCGTCACGCCGGGGCACCTCTATGACCGGATTGCAGTTGTTGGAGCGAGCGTTTCCGATGGTTTTGGAGTCTTCGTTGCTCCCGCCCCCTCGACCGCTGGCGCTGGTGCCGCTTCGCCATCGTCGCCCGCCGGAGTGCCCACGAAAGTCGACCTCTCGGATGCCCTTCGCGCCGCCGTCCCAACATCGCCCGGTCCAATCGTGCACCACTACGCAAGTGGGTTTTTCTTTTCGAACCCTGGTCCAGTCGGCACGAGCGAAATCGACCGCGCGCTTGCCGTCAAGCCAACGCTCGTGCTCGCGCTCGATTTTCTCTTTTGGTACGCCTACGGAACGGTCGGTGCAGACGGCGAAGTCATGCAATCTCAGCAGGAGCGCACAACCAATCTCGAAGTTGGGCTTCGTCAGCTCGATCGGGTATTGAGCGCGGGCATCCCACTCATCATCGGTGATATCCCCGACATGAGCGACGCGATCGGCAAGATGCTCTCGGCCAACCAAGTTCCCGATCGTGCGACGCTCGAAGCGGTGAACGCACGAATCACTGCGTGGGTCGCGTCGAGGCCCAGTGTTCGGCTGATGCAGTTACGCACACTGCTCGCATCGCTGAAGACGGGCGGCACGATCGAAGTCGCCGGACGCGTGTGGGATCCTGCACAACTGGGCTCGCTGCTGCAGCGAGATCAACTGCATCCCACCTTTCCAGGCACGCTGATTCTTGCCGCGGGATTGATCGACCTTGCACGGACATACGACACGTCATCGCCTCCCCCGTTTGCCTTCGAAGTCGAACCGGTGGCAACCCGTGCGCGTGACAACAAGCAGCTCAAGTCGGCAAAGCGGCCCCAGACGGCTAACGCGCCGACGCCTCGGTGACCCGCTTGAGTTCGGGCGCCAACCGTGCACGATCAACCTCGGGACGCGTCTTGCGCACCTGCAGATCGAACCATTCGAGGAGCGCGCGGTCGTTGATCGATGCGAGTTGAGGGGTCCACAGATGCCAGAGCATGTCCTGTTCGATCGCGCTGGGATCGCGAATGAGTCGATATGCGGCCAGAAACGCTTGACTCTCTCGTGCGCGAAAGAGTGGACCAACCGCAGCCGCTGCGCAGGCACTCGCGCATTCGACCGATTTTGCTGAGGCCACCGACCAGAGTTGGATCGCCAGCGCATCGTCACCGCAGACCACGACATCGCGCAGCGCGCGCGCGTAGTCGTTGGGGTCGTTCGATGTCTTGGCTGCAACGAGCGCAAGTCGCGCCGACTCCCTCACATCGCTCTCTCCTGCTGATGCGTTGACCGTCACAGTCGTCGCCCGCGGCGGAACTGGTTGCGAGGGAGATGGAATCACCATCAGCGGATCGCCAATCAGCGTGATCCGCCATGTCGCATCAACGGGTGTGCCGCTCGCGCGCGCAGCGATCAGAAAAGGCACGAAACTTGACATGCGTCTTGCCACCAGCCGAGGCTGCACAAACGCCCCAAGAAAAGGTTCGTAGACGCTTCCTGAGTACGCGTAGACGCCGTGCTCGAGCCACCGCCCGCCAACCGTCTCGCGACTCTCAGGTGCTGTAAGACTCCACGAGTGAATGAGGTGCATCGCCATCGGATGATCGAGCAACGGCACATCTTCTGGGTGCAGCGGCACCGCCCCCCACACATTGAAGAAGTCCATGTTGCCCATCGTGTTCATGAAGAGCACGTCGGGCTTGAATCCACCCATCAGCAGATTCAGCCATGCGAATTGAGATGTCTGAACGCCGGAATACTCGGTCGTTTGATACCCATCGGCGTTCAGCATCGTCACCGCCTCGGTCACGCCGTACTGGCCCCACTCACCATCGCTGGGGTACGTGTTCATCATCCACACCGTTCGAGGCGAGAGAAAGAGACTGCTCATCGCCATGTACGCGCTTCGAACTTCGCTTCCAAACACCCATGCAGCGATCGCCCACCGTGAACCGTCGGCATTCCTACACAGCGCATCCGTCACCGCAATCGCCTCTCCCTCTTTCACTGGCGTCACCTTCGGCGGAGCCCACTGCGCACCAGTGGGTGCGATCGCCTTTCCCGGAAGCGCACGGCAGATTGTCACAGCGTCGATCACATCGCCGAGCCCATTGAATGGCAGCCCTGTTGACCGAGCGACACTCTCGACAAGTGCAGAGAGTTCCTGAAGCTGCACAGCTGTCATGGTTGAGTTGGGGGTGCCGAATGCACCATCGATCCAGTTGAGTGCCTGACCATGCCCTGCCGCGAGAGCAACTGCCGCGGGCCATGCGGGATCGTGCATCTCGGTGAGCACGATTCCAAGTGGATCCATTCGCACCGAAGCAAATGCTTCCGCGGGAGTCGTTGGCGTGACATCCCCTCCAGGAATTGTCCACGCGCGCGTCACAGCCATTCGTGCAGCAGCGCGGCGTTGATCTTCGGCGTCTGGCAACGTTCCAATCGACGTGCGGCGGATCACCTTGCTTGGCTTGAATGCGCGCACAAAGAGCGGCGCGAAGAACTCGTCTTCGATCAAGACCGGCCACCGCCCGCGCAGCGACCAGTGACTGATCTCGTCGAGGTAGGTCGCTCCATCGGGAACGAGCACAACCTTGTCGATCACTTGCAACCGCATCTGCACTTGAAACGAGCGAACACCGAGTTGCGCCTGCCACGGAATCTGC
>SYHM01000174.1 GCA_005799205.1 Planctomycetia bacterium
CGGTGCCACGGCCCTCCGCGGCATGATTGCCATCGATGAGATTCGCGGACGGCTCGCGGAGGTCTTTAGCCTGAAGACCTACAAGATCGACCATGTCGTGCACGGGGCGATTGCGAGCGCTGCGGTCTACGGCGCGATGCTCGGCGCAACGGCAGAAGAAATCGAAAGCGCGATCGGCATGGTGGTTGCGCATTACATCCCGTGGCGCGCGATTCGAGCAGGAAAGCAACTCTCTGACTCGAAGGGAGCCTCTGCAGCGATCAGCGCAGAGGTCGCGGTTCTTTCGATGCTTCGCTCAATGCGAGGATTCCTCGGCCCTCGAGACATTTTTCGAAACCCCGAGTGCATGTTTCGCCAGTTCGAGAAGACCAAGGGAGACAGTCCATTTGATCTCGTGCTCGGATTCAGCGGCGAAGACTTCGCGGTCATGGGAATGCACTTCAAGCTCGGGCTCTACGAGCACCAGTCCGCCGGAGCACTGCAAGGGCTCATTGACCTCCTCGTCGCTCATCCAGAGCTGCTCGCCAAGAGTGATGAGATCTCGTCGATTCGAATCAGCGCCTACGAGCCTGCGTTCGGAATCATCGGTGACCCCGCGAAGCGCGATCCAAAAACCCGCCAATCAGCTGATCATTCCATGCTCTACATCGTCTCGACCATGCTTCGCAAGGCAATCGATGCACACGAGATCGCGGGCAGCGATGGATTGCCTCTCTCGAGTGACGAGTGGTGGAAAGAGATCATGCTCGCTCCGTACGACTACAGCGCCGAGGCGATTCACGATGCGCGGACGCGCGAGTTGATGTCAAAGGTCGCATTCGCACACGGGGGTCCCGACTATGACAAGCGCTACCCCGATGGCATCCCGACGTCGATTGCCATCGACATGCGCGGTGGAGCGTCATTCGACAGCGGACTCATCATGTATCCCGCTGGACACGCGCGCAACACGAACGCAGATCTCGCGGGAATTCTCGCGAGGAAGTTTCAGTTGCTTGGCCGACTCGGGATCGAAAAGCCAAAGCGCGCGATCAAGTCACTCGAGCGGCTCGAACAACTCTCAGCCAAGGAAATGAGATCGATCTACGAGTTCGATCTGCTTGACCGCGGATCATTTGAGTGACGCCGGCCGTCAGCGCACCATTGCGAGTCGGCATCCGCCATGCTCCATGGTGATTTCGATCATCTCGAAGCGCATGTCTGGAATGTTGCGGCGGTCGAGGCGATAGCGAAGTCGTGATGGGGTCACCTGTTCGGTCATGACCTCGGCACCATTCCAATTCGATCCCATGCGGTTGAGAAAGATGAGGAGCGGCTCTCGATTGCCTTGCGCCCAGGCGACGAATGCCTCTTCGCCCCCCGCCTGCTCATATGCGTCGCGCGCATCGTCTGAGAGCATCTGCCAGTAGAGGGGACCATACTGCTCGCTCTTGAGTGCATCAAGCAAGTGCCCCATCACCTGATTTGGCATGATCGCTCGAAGGATGACCTCACCGCTCTTGGTCTCTTCGCGCGCTTGAAAATCCTTGGGAGGTTCTGCGCGTGGTTTCGCCGCCACCGCGTGCGCAGGTCCTGGGGTGCTGTAAAACGTTGGCGGAGGTGTTGGTTGCACTGGGTCGATTCGGCGGATCGCGTACCCATCGCTTTGATTCGTCTTGCGCGTGGATGGCAAGTCGTCAACGACGACCACACGCGTGCCATCTTCGAGGGTCTTCTCTTCTCCTACTTCCCCTTCGAGTCCAAGCATGGCACTCCCCCGCTTCACGTGCACGACTTTTTGCGGTTGGCAGCCGCAACTCAACGCGACGACACACACGATGGCACTTGCAGCCCACCATCGTGCACGCGAATAGGTCATCGCGTCGCAGCCTCTGCGCCGACAGGCGATCGCTGTGCTGACTCTTCACCAATTCGCCAACTGATATGAAAACTCCCAGCGGAATCTTCACTCGGCCAGTCGACACGCACATGTGTTCCCCGCGTTTCGCACCTCTGAGCGGCTGCCCTCGTCATCAAGTGGCCCACCGTGAGCAGATTCTGCGTTTCCCACCCTTCGGGGGTTTCAAAGACCGACCCGAGCGCGTATCTGCCCCAGAATGAAAACATGTCGAGGCAATCGCGCAACTTTGCGCCGTCGCGCACGATGCCGACATTTCTCCACATCGCACTCCGCAGGCTCGAACGCACATCACCGAGGTCGAGTTCACCTGCAACCTGCGTGCGCACGCGACTCTCCCATTGCATCGGCACAGGATCAGGCAATGAGTCTTTCAGCGCGGCTGCGACCGCGCGCCTTCCGAAGACAAGTCCCTCGAGCAAACTATTGCTCGCGAGACGATTCGCGCCATGCACGCCATTCGATGCGACCTCGCCGCACGCATAGAGGCCTACGCGCGTCGTGCGGCCATCAAGATCAGTTTCAACCCCGCCAATGGTGTAATGCGCCGCGGGGTGAATCGGGATGAGTTCACTGCCTCCGTCGATACCGTACCCCGCAAGCATCGTCGCCAACCCTGGAAACCGCGAGGCGAATCCGGCACTCCCCATTGCACGCGCGTCAAGAAATGCGTGTGAGTCACCGCTCGATGCGAGATGCTCGACAATCGCGCGCGTGACGACATCTCGGGGTGCCAGATCTTCTTGTGGATGGCGACCTGCCATGATGCGCGTTCCCGTGCGATCGACAACGACCGCACCCTCGCCGCGCACCGCTTCACTGACGAGATGCCTCGGCGCACCTGCGACATAGAGGGTTGTTGGATGAAACTGCATGAACTCAAGATCGCGCACAACCGCCCCCGCGCGCCACGCCATCGCGATGGCATCCCCGGTTGCGACGCGTGGATTCGACGTTTCGCGGTAGACCTGCCCAGCGCCTCCGGCCGCCAGAATTGTCGCGCGAGCCCAAATCACCTGGAGTCCGTAGCGTGGATGCCATGTGAGCGCTCCCGCCACTCGCCCCTTCGCGTCCGTGCAAAGATCGATGGCGAAGCAATTGTCAAAGAGCCGAATTCCCGCCGTTGCACGTGCTGCGGCTGCGAGTGCTCGCATGAGTTCGCGCCCAGTCGCATCGCCGTCACTATGCAGGATGCGTGGATGTCCGTGTCCCCCTTCGAGCCCGAGCGAGACCGATCCATCTTGTTTGCGGTCGACTCGCATTCCCCACCGCATCAACTGTTCGATCTCGCGCGGCCCCTCTTCAACCAACACACGCACAGCAGCTGGTTCGCACAGTCCGACTCCTGCTCGCATCGTGTCTTCGAAGTGCGCCTCTGTTGAATCGCTCGCATCGGTCGCAGCAGCGATGCCGCCTTGCGCCCATGTTGAATTGGAGTTGTCAAGCGATTCTTTGGCGAGAACAAAAACATCTCCGTGCTTCGCCGCTTCGAGGGCGGCGCGCAACCCCGCAACGCCACTCCCGACGATCAGCGTGTCCGTGAAAAGCTGGGGCAGCAATTGGCTGCGAAATGGAATGAGATACCGACGCTCGTCGAAGATGCTCATGGCTTCGCCGAGGGTGCTGCGACGACATCTGCGATCCACAGCTGGCTCGAGTTGCCTCCGCCTCGTTTACTGGTCCACATCATCTTGGTCGCAGCGCCGTTGAAGACTGGCAGGACATCTGCTCCATCAGCGTGGGTGATTCGCGTGCGTGTTGGGGTGGCGCCAGGGCCGATTGAAGCCGCATCCACTGAGAAAATCTCGTAGTTCGCGTGGCCGATTTCGCTTGATGCGTAGACAAGCGAACGTCCCGAAGGATGCCAATAGGGAGCCCAGTTCACATGGTCGTTCGCAGTCAATTGACGCTCGTTCGTGGCACCAGTGATGGCCCCCTTCTCATCACGCACGAGGTCGCTGACGAAGACCTGCAACAAGCTGTCTCCGTTGCGGTCTGATCGGTAACAAATCTGCCGCTCGTCGGGCGAAAAGAACGGGCCGCCGTCGTAACCCTGCGCGGTCACAAGCGGCGTCACCTGTCCAGTGGTGAGGTTCTTGACGGCGAGGTCTCCTGCGGCGCTTCCACTTGCGAGAGTGCAATACAGCAGCGATTTTCCATCGCGCGAGGTCGTGCATTCTGCGGTGTAGCCGTGACCATCGCCGGCGATGACCTTGGGCTTCATGGTGCCCGCCGCAACGGACTTCGCGTTCGCGAGGTCGACTTCAACAACGCACATCTCTGGCGGAAACTGCCAGCGGTACTTGCCGGTCCCGCGTTGATATCCAGGGGCATCAGACTCTGATGGAGCGACCAGAGTCGATCCATAGATCACGACATTCGGTCGCGACGCATCGAACCAACCGCACGTGTTTGCAGAATGCGGTGGACTGATGCACTGCAGATTCGTGAGCGCGCTTCGCCCTGCCGCGTTCACGCCGAGATCGGCGACATACATCGCATAGAAGTCGCTTGGAGTCTGTCCATTTTCTGGCTGCTCGATCGCTTGAAAGACAATCCGGGTGCCATCGGCCGAGAAATACGCCTCGCCAGCTTTGATGAACTGTTCGTCGAAGGTGAGTTGGGTCTGATTTGTAAGGTGCGCGGCTTCAGCGGCCTTCCAGACGGCGGGGTCCTGCGGCTGGGGGGCCGCACTGGCCTTCCCGATTGAAGGTGTCGACTGAGGTTCGAACGCGATCAGCACGGCGATTGAAAGAAGTGAAATCATGGCACAATAGGGTGGAGTGAGTGAAGAACCGCAGATCGTAGAGAAGGGGTACAGCGTAGTCCACAGCGATGCGTGGCTGCTCGTTCTTGACAAGCGCTGCGGGCTGCTCTCGGTTCCAGGAATTGGCGTCGAGAAAGCCGATTGCCTCGCGGTCCGCGTGGCACACGAGTTCGCTGGAGCGCGCATCGTGCATCGCCTCGACCGCGATACGAGCGGCCTTATCGTGATGGCGCTCGACAGCGAAACGCACCGTGCGCTCTCGATGCAATTCGAAGCGCGATCGGTGACAAAGCGCTACTGCGCACTTGTCGCTGGCCATCCAACCGATGATCGCGGAGTGATCGATCTTCCAATCGCAAAAGACTTCGATCGAGCACCGCGCCAGAAGATCGACCATGATCATGGACGCGCGAGCATCACCCAGTATGAAGTCGCCGAACGTCGGTTCGCTGAGTGTGGCGATGCGATCGCTCGCCTCTGGCTCACTCCAACGACTGGACGCTCACACCAACTTCGGCTTCATCTGCAGTCGATCGGCCATGCAATACTCGGCGACGATCTCTATGCGAGCGAGAAGGTTCGCGCGTTCGCACCGCGACTGTGCCTACACGCTGATCAACTTGCATTCATGCATCCTGCCACAGGAGTGCGCGTCACGACTGAATCACCCGCGCCCTTCTGACGGGCGTGGATGAAGCGGCCGAGTGCCATCAATGGAAAGTACAACCGGTAGAGGTGGTAACGCAGATAGAAAACTTTCGGAAACCCGGTGCCAGTGAACTCTCGCTCGCACCATGACCCAGCCGGATCGCCATCTGGATTGCGCGCGACGTCGCGTGCAGCGACTTCATCGAGCTGCGTTTGGGCGAGCCATGCGAGCGCCCGCTCGACCGCGGTGTCATGTTCGCCGTAGATCTCCTGCAGCGTCATCGCAGCCCAGGCGGATTGTGAAGCGGTGGCAGTCCCCTGCCCTTTCAACGCTGGATCGAGATACGACTCGGCGCTCTCACCAAATGCGCCAGAGTCCTGCTGAATCGACTTCAGCCACGAACCTGCGCGCTGAATCCATTCACTCTCTGGCGCGACTCCACAGCGAATCGGTCCAATGACCGACTGCCATGTTCCATAGATGTAATTCACTCCCCACCTGCCGAAAAAACACCCCTCGGGTTCCTGCTGCTCTTGGATGTACGCGACCGCGCGATCAACCGTCTCGTCGCCGACCCGCATGCCATGCCACGCGAGACACTCAAGAACGCGCCCAGTGATGTCTGGACAAGAGGGATCCTGCATTGCGTTGTGATCAGCGAAGGGAACGCACTCGAGCAGAGGACGGCTCTTGGTGCGATCGAACGCAGCCCACCCGCCATCATCGTTTTGCATTGCAAGCAGCCACGCGATGCCTCGACGCGCGGCTGCCTGCGCTGCTGCTCCACCAGTGCGCATCAAGGCCATCGCCACCATCGCCGTGTCGTCGCAATCTGGATACCAGCCGTTGCGGTACTCGAAGAACCATCCTCCTCCTGGGGTGCCTTGCGGGCAGTTGTCGGCCCAGTCCCCTTGAAAGGTGCACTCCTTCTGCACGAGCCACGAAGCCGCGCGTGCCGCCGCAGCATCGCGCGCGTCGAGTCCACAGTCATTGAGCGCGTACAGGGCGATTCCGGTGTCCCACACGGGAGAAAAGCACGGTTGGATGCGAATCGACTCGGCGTCCTCGAGAAAGAAGGCGTCGAGATCGCGCTCTGCAACCTTGACGCGCGGATCATCTCGCTCGATTCCAAGCGCGTGCATCACCACTTGCACATACACCATCGGCGGGAAGATCGCGCCGAGCCCATCCGTAGGAACCGGATGTTCTTGACTCGCGCGCGCCATGATCCAAGAAAACGCATCGGTGATTGCACGCTCGCGCCACGAGGTGCGGGCTACGAGAGGCTGGACGAGTTTGAGGGCGCGGTCGATGCATCCGAAGGCGCTCCGCCATAGGCGAGAACCATCCTTTCGTGAGGACAATCGAGCACGCGCGGCCGAACTCACAAAGAGCTCGTCGATCGCCTGACTTGCATCAAGCCTTCTCGTGGGGCGCAGCACACTCACGATCGCGAGCGGCAGAATCATCGTGCGACTCCATGCGCTCACTTTCGAGAGGTGAAAGAACGACCATTTGGGCAAGTACACAAGTTCAGGAGGAATCGCCGGAACCGCACTCCACGGAATCTGCCCGAGCGCAGCGAGGTAGAAGTTCGTAAACGAATTGCACCACTCGGCTCCTCCGAGTGCCAAGACGCACGCACGCGCGCGACGCATGTGCGGTGCATCGGCAGAGTCCCCCGCGAGTTTGAGTGCGAGATATCCCTTCACGGTCGACGAGAGGCAGGGAGTCGAGCCGGGGTACTGACCCCACCCGCCATCTGGTCGCTGCTGTGAGCGCAGAGTCTTGGTGATCTTTGCGAGCACGAGCGCGCCATCGCGACCATCGGCCATCGGAGCACGCTCTTGCGACAAGATCCACTTCATCAAGAGGTATTCCGACTGAAGAATCGAATCCCCCTCGAGCTCTCCGCACCAGTGGCCATCCGTTCGCTGCAACGAGCAGAGTGCCTCGGTTGCGCGCGACGTCGCACGCGCGAGTGTCGCGACAAGGTCTCTCGACTGCTCAACCGTGCCCGCACTCATGAGTCACTCAATCTCAGAGATTGCAACCGGCCGCCGCTTTCGCGCACTCCGAATCGCCGCCTCGAGCACCCGC
>SYHM01000175.1 GCA_005799205.1 Planctomycetia bacterium
CGCATGCGCTGACTGCGCGCCGGCGGACTATCTCGGTCGCGATAATTGCACCGACATCCTTGTGCGATCGCGGCCTGATCTGATTCAGCGAATCCACGAGAGTTTTCTCGCAGTCGGCGCGGATGTGGTCGAGACCGACACCTTCGGATCCAACCAACTCGTTGCGGCCGACTTCGATCAAGAGATGGTCGATTGGGTGTACGACCTCAATGTGCGCGCAGCGCAGATCAGCCGCAAGGCATGTGACCGGTACGCCACCGCAAGTCAGCCTCGATTCGTCGCTGGATCGATCGGCCCGGGGACAAAACTCATCTCACTCGGACAGACGACGTGGCGAGCGATGTCGGACTCCTACCGAGAGCAGGCGCGCGGCCTCATCGATGGCGGCGCTGACTGCTTCATGATCGAGACCTGCCAAGACCTCTTGCAGATCAAATGCGCGGTGACCGCCTGTCTCGAAGCGCTCGAGCGAGCGAAGCGTTCTGTGCGCGATCTGCCGATTCTCGTGTCAGTCACGATGGAGACCACGGGCACGATGCTGCTCGGTTCAGACATCGCCGCGGTTGTGAATGCGCTCGCTCCCTTTCCAATCGCATCGCTCGGTCTGAATTGCGCAACGGGGCCAGTCGAAATGGTTCCTCATGTTGCGTACTTGAGCAAGCACTGGGATCGACCCTTCTCTGTTGTGCCGAACGCAGGGCTTCCGGTGCTCGTCGATGGACGGACCGACTATCCGCTGAAGCCTGTTGATTTCACGACGGCGATGCGCCGATTCGTGGAAGAGCAGGGGGCGAGCATCATCGGTGGGTGCTGCGGGACAACTCCAGCGCACATCGCAGCGCTTCGCGAAGCCGTACCGATTTCTCAGCCGCCGCGCACGCACGCTCGCACACCTCTCGCACCCGCGTGCTCAAGTCTCTACACAAGCACGGAGTTTCGTCAGGACAATTCGTTCTTGATCGTTGCCGAGCGCACCAACGCAAACGGATCTCGCAAGTTCAAGACCCTTCTTGACGCAGAGGACTGGGATGGCCTCGCCTCGATGGCAAAAGAGGAGGTGCGCGATGGATCGCATGTCCTCGATGTGTGCGTTGACTTCGTCGGGCGCGACGGAGTGCACGACATGTCGCACACAGTTGCGCGATTCATTCGGCAAGTGAACGCTCCACTCATGATCGATTCGACGCAGGCAGATGTGATTGAGGCAGGGCTGCAGCATGCGCCGGGCCGGTGCATTGTGAATTCGATCAATCTTGAGGATGGCGAAGCGCGACTCGATCGCATCTGTCCACTCCTCAAGAAGTATGGCGCAGCGTGTGTCGCACTCACGATCGACGAAGACCCACTTTCGGGAATGGCGAAGACCGCGGTGCGAAAGCTCGAGATTGCTCAGCGCATCCACGACCTCTACACCACCAAGTGGGGGCTCGACGAACGCGACCTCTTCTGGGATCCGCTCACCTTCACAATTGCAACGGGGAACGAAGATGATCGTCGCCTCGGGCTCGAGACGCTCGAGGGAATTCGCCTCATTGCAGAGAGATTTCCGCGCTGTTCGATCATCTTGGGACTCTCGAACATCTCGTTCGGTTTGAAGCCGGCCGCTCGGGCGGTCTTGAACAGTGCGTATCTGCACGAGGCACGCGCGCGTGGATTGACCGCAGCGATCGTTCACCCTTCGCGCATTTTGCCTGAGAGCCGCATCCCCCAAGAGCAGTGGCAAGCGGCACAATGGCTCATATTCGACCGCCGTGGCGCCGATCGACCGGTGGGGCAGCCTGAGCAATTCGATCCACTGCTGCATTTCATTTCGCTCTTTCCAGATGGGATCACGGCGGTCGCGGCAGCGCCAATCACTGAACTGTCGATCGAAGAGCGCCTCCAGCGGCACATCGTCGACGGCGAAGAGCAGGCGCTCGAAGAGTCGTTGAACGCTGCGCTCGAGAAGTACTCACCCATCACGATTATCAATGACTATCTGCTCGCAGGCATGCGGACCGTTGGCGACCTCTTCGGATCGGGGCGAATGCAGCTGCCGTTCGTGCTGCAGAGCGCGTCGATCATGAAGAAGGCGGTTGCGATCCTTCAGCCCCACATGGAGCGAGTCGGGGTCAATGCGAAACCTAAGTCAACCATTGTGCTTGCAACCGTGGCTGGCGATGTGCACGACATCGGCAAGAATCTTGTCGACATCATTCTGTCGAACAACGGCTACAAAGTGCACAACATCGGCATCAAACAGAGCTTGGCGCAGATTGTGGATGCGTGGAAAACCACGGGTGCGGACGCCATCGGCATGAGTGGTCTGCTTGTGAAGAGTGTCACCGTCATGGAAGAGAACCTGCGCGAAATGAATCGACAGGAGATCACCGTTCCGGTCATGCTCGGTGGCGCGGCACTCACTCGGCACTATGCCGAGGGGCACCTACGAAAACTCTATCGAGGCGAGGCCTACTACGGACGCGACGCCTTTGAGGGGCTCGCCGTCTGCGATGCACTCGCACATGGAACACTGGGCGAGATCAATCAGCAGATCGATGCCCGTCTTGCGAAGCGCGCCGCGATCGACGCGCGAGTCAAGGCGACGGCACTGCGAATCAGCGAGGCGAGCGGCTCGGGCGCAACCGCCGCAAGCACGACCACTGGGGCGATGGCGGTCGAGAATGCGTTCGATACGGCGTTTCCGAACACGGCATGCGCGCCAAGCGGCGCGACCGTCGGTGGTGCGATCAGGCGCGATAATCCGATTCCCGATCCTCCATTCTGGGGATCGCGTCTTGCCGAACGACTCGATCTCGACATGATTTATCAGTTCATCAATCGCACAGCGCTCTTTCGCGGCCAGTGGGGATTTCGCCGCAGCGATCTCGATGACCTCGCGTATGCGCGCTTGCTGAGCGACGAGGTTGAACCGGTTCTTGAGCGCTTCAAGCGTGAGTGCCGTGATGAGAAGATCCTGCGCCCAGCCGTGGTGTGGGGGTACTTCCCGTGCAATTCGCATGGCGATGATCTGGTGATCTTCGACCCCGACGATCACTCGCTCGAGCGCGAACGGTTCTCATTTCCAAGGCAGAAGTCTGGCAGAATGCTCTCGATCAGTGACTTCTTCCGTCCAATCGAGGGCGGCACGCGCGATGTGATTGCGCTGACCTGCGTCACGATGGGAGCAGAGGCGAGCCACCGCGCGAAGGCTCTCTTCGAGCGAAATGCGTACACCGACTACCTCTACCTGCACGGGATGGGAGTCGAGTGTGCCGAGGCGCTCGCCGAGATGTGGCACAAGCGTGTTCGCGCAGAGCTCGGATTTGCGCATGAAGACGATCCAACGGTTGAGCGTCTCTTTCAACAGCACTATCGCGGAAGCCGATACTCGTTTGGGTATCCCGCGTGCCCCGAGATGGCAGACCAAGAGAAACTCTTTCGACTGCTTCAGCCCGAGCGGATCGGATGCACGCTCACTGAGAATTTTCAGATCGAGCCAGAACAATCGACGAGCGCGATCATCGTGCATCATCCTCAAGCAAAGTATTTTTCAGCGTGAGTGCAGTTGAGTGGATCCTCATTGGATCGAGCGGTGGCGCACTCGGTGCATGGCTTCGTACCGTGCTTCGCGATGAGTGTGTGGCGAAAGGCATCGCGCCATGGCACGCGCTGCTCTCGATCAACATCATTGGGAGTGCGCTCGCGGGATGGGTCAGCGCGTCTGCTCACGATGAGTGGCTGCGTGTGCTCGTCCTCACGGGATTTCTCGGTGGATTGACGACGCTGAGCGGCATGTGCCTCGACACTTTCGTGCAGTGGAGAAGCGGCAGGCGCTGGACTGCCGCAGGGATCGCGATCGGCACGCTCGTTGGAGGTCCTATCGCGTGCGGAGTCGCAGCGGTCGCGGGGGCGCCGATTTCGCCGACGATGGGCGCAACCGCCTGCGCTGCGATCGCGCCGACCGCAGGCTCATTGCGAGGTCGGCGCCTCGCGCATCACGGCGGCGGACTCGCCTTGATCGCACTTGGTGGCGCTGCAGGGAGTTCACTTCGGATCACCGCTGACCTGCTCGGGCACGCCAACCAACTCGCGCCGTGGCTTTCGACAGCCGCGGTCAACATGTGCGGATCTTTGCTCGCGGGCTGGGCGTACCAGTGGCTTTCAGCGATCGATCATCTCGGAAGGCCCCGCCACGCGCATTCGAAGCGACTTCGGCTCGAGCGGTTACTCATCTTCGGGTTCGCAGGTGGACTCACCACCATGAGCGCACTGGCAGTTGAAGTTCTCTCTGCGTGGGATCAGGACCCCTTTGAAGCCCTGATGATTGCTTCGGTGAACGGGGTGCTTGGCCTCGCTGCTGTGATCGTGGGGTGGAACCTCGCTGTGCGCTTGCGCCCAGTAAGTTCTTGACTTGCTTGAATCGCGTCGGTCAGAGCTCACAGAGCATCGCTGCGAGCAGATCGATCGTCGCGGTGAGATCAGCCTTGTGCACCATCTCGGTCACGGTGTGGATGTAGCGCGTGCCTGGTCCGAAGGCAACGCAGCGCGCCCCCCGTCCAGCGCGCTGAATCGCTCCTGCATCTTGCCCCCCGCGTGGGAGGACGGCACGCTGGTGGGGGATCCCCTCGCGCTTCGCGATCGCGCATGCTTGTCTGACCAGCCCGATGTCCGAAATCATCGATGAGTCTTGCACCATGATCGCAACCCCGAGCCCTTGCTTCGTGACGCGCTGCGTCTCAGGGATTCCGGGAGTGTCACACGCGAGATTGACATCAAGTCCGATGCCGATTGTTGCACCCGCTGCATTGGCGGCGACCTGAGCGCCCCGAAGTCCAACCTCTTCTTGGGTCGTGAAGGCGACGACAAGGTCGCACGTGTGACCGCTTCTCGACTTGGCGATGCGCCGAACCGCTTCGATCGCGGTGAACACTGCCATCCGATTGTCGATCGCTTTGGAGACAACTTTGAGTGGCGTTTCAAGAAATGGTTCTTGCATCACGACGAAATCGCCAATCTGGGCGACCTTGTGAACCTCTGCAGCGGATCGACCAAGGTCGACAAAGAATTCCTCGGTTCCGGGCACCTTCGCGCGATCCGCCTCATTCGAGATGTGGATCGGCTTTCCGCCTGGGTTCAACACCCCTTCGAGGTCAGCGGAATCGGTGACAACAAGCACTCGGCGCGAGAAGAGGTTGCGCGGATCAAAGCCTCCCGCAGGATTGAGCCACAGAAATCCCTGCTCGTCGATGTGCCGCACATAAAACCCGATCTCATCCATGTGCGCGGCGACGAGCACGCGGGTTGGCGCCTCGCCACGCTTCTTGCGAGTGGCGGAACGCGTGCAGATGAGCGACCCCATCGCATCCGTTTCTGTGTGATCAAAGAGTCCCTTGGTCTCTTTCAAGACGAGTGCACGCACGCGTTCTTCGCGCCCAGGCACTCCTGCTGTCTCACACAATCGCCGAAGGAGTTCGTACTTCATACGCCGAGTCTATGATTCGTCGATGAGGTCCGCATCAGTCCGCTTCGACTCGCCGCTGCGTGCGCAGCACGAGACATACGCGGCGGCAGAAACGCGTCGACGCGCGTTGGCATCCACCAGTCGAACTGAGCACTCTTCGCCAGCGCACGCGGCTCAGGTGCAGTGGATTTCATGGGGAAACACGGCCGAAGTCGTTTCGGTGTTCGACTCCGTTGAACTCGAGTATGCGGCCATTCGTCGCAGCGCCGCCGTCTGTGATCGACCCGAACGGGGGACCATTGAGGTCACCGGAGACGATCGCATCGGGTTCCTTCAGCGCATGCTGACGCAAGACCTTCGCCCGCTGAGCGCAGGAAAGGTGGCACGTGCATGGTGGCTGAATCGAAAGGGTCGCATCGAGGCGGACATGCTCGTGTGTGAACTCGGTGATCGACTGCTCATTGATTGCGCAGGAAGCGTTGCAGCATCGACCGCTGCCGCGCTGGGTGAATTCGTCTTTTCAGACGCGGTCGCGATCACAGATGTCTCGCAGCGTGAGTATCGCATCGCGGTCCACGGCCCCGAGGCGCTGCAGTTGCTCTCGCAGATCGGCGCGCGCGCGCAGGCACTCGAATGCCTAGCTTCGCCGACAACTGGTTCATCCTGCGCATGCGCCAACCTCGCGGCGATCCCTTGCGTGCTCGTGAGGCATGACACGCTCGCAGAGGTTGGTGTCGAAATCATCGTTCCTCGAGATCAAGCCGCGACTGTGTGGAGCGCACTGCTTGGCGAGCACGATCTGCTCGGCTCTGGTCGCCGGCGAGCGCGTCCATGCGGATGGCACGCCTTCAACATCGCGCGCATCGAAGCGGGTACGCCACTTTTTGAGGTTGACTTCTCAACTTCGAGTCTGCCGCACGAGACAGGGCTTGTCGCGCAGTGTGTGTCGTTCACGAAGGGGTGCTATCTCGGGCAGGAAATCGTCGCCCGAATGGCGAGCTTGGGCAAACCAAAGCAGGTCGTCTGCGCGTTTCGAATGGATCAACCGGTGCTTCCGATTGACGGCGCGCAGGTCTTCGCGCGCACACCCGATGGATCACAGGGTGACGAAGTGGGCGTTGTGACGAGCAGCACGCTGAGCCCGATGCTCGGCTCAGCCGCGATCGGATTTCTTACAGTGAAGCACGCACACGCATCGCCTGGGAGTGAAGTGCTCATCGTGGCGGATGGCGCCAGCGCACCCGCGCACGTGCAGAGTGGCCTCGCGTGGGTCAAGCCTTCGACTGAGGCGGGCGGGCGTGCGACATGAGCCTTGCTGCACTTGCCGTTGAGTCAGGCGATGTCGAGTGGGGAGTGACTCCTGAAGTGCTGCTGTTCGCAGGAGCCGCTGTGATGAGCATCGCGGTCATCGCCTTTGGCGTATGGCTCTTTGTCCGCGCCAGTCGTGAGGGCACGCAACCACCTGAGAATCCAGGCTCATGATGTCGATTCGCATTACTGAAGTGGCAGCGCGCGATGGACTGCAGAATGAGCCTCGCCGAGTCTCGACAGAATCAAAGGTCGCGTTCATCGATCAACTCTCGGCAGCAGGACCCTGCGAGATTGAAGTGACGAGTTTTGTGAGTGCTCGGTGGGTGCCACAACTCGGAGATGCAAGTGATGTCCTCGCGCGCATCACTCGGCGACCAGGCACGGTCTACTCGGCACTGGTTCCGAACGAGCAGGGACTCGATCGCGCGCTCGAGTGCAGGCTCGACAAGATTGCAGTGTTCGTTTCAGCGACCGAGTCATTCAGCCAACGCAATACCAATGGCTCAATTCACGAAGTGCTGTCTCGACTCGCGCCAGTGGTCGCGCGAGCGCGTGAGGCTGGGCTGATTGTGCGGGGATACATCAGTTGCGCGATCCGATGTCCGTTCGAAGGAACCGTTGCACCTGAAGCGGTACGCGTGCTTTGCGCGCGCCTGATCGACCTTGGCGTGCACGAGATTGACCTCGGTGACACGCTTGGCGCAGCAGACCCCGACTCCATCGCGCGCCTCTACGAGGGAATCTCACGCACGATCGATCCTGGCGCAACGACCCTTCATCTGCACGATACAAATGGGCGTGCGCTTGAGTGCGCGCTTGGAGCGATTGAACTTGGCGTGCGGTCCTTTGATGGAAGCGCTGGCGGACTTGGAGGATGCCCCTACGCGCCAGGATCGCCAGGAAACCTCGCAACCGAGACACTCGTTCGTGCCCTCGACGCTCGCGGGATTGACACGGGAGTTGACGCTCAGCGGCTCGAGGCTGCTGGTCGCTGGATGCGCCAGCAACTCACCGGTGATTCTGCGGCAAGTTCGTAGCGGCCCCGACGCGCGCGAATCGCGCGCATCTGAACCAGCAGTTCACGCGCATCGTCATCGATGACGACTGCATGGGGCGATGAGGGAAACGTGAATCCCCCAGTATTGAGCACCCGTTTCGGTGCCGCGCTCTGCGCGCTCGCGATCGACCAGATTCCAGCCCGGTGTGAGTGGCCACACACCACGATCTGCGCCTCGGGGCGAAAGCGCTCGGCGTATCTCGCGGCCTCACGCGGAAATGTGCGCCACCACGCGAGTACACGCGCAACGCGCCACGGATTGAGGCCGATTGAAATGAGCGCCGTCGGCTCGTTGTGCGAACGGGCCTCGCTCCACTGCGCCATCGCGGCCTCGCCCGCTGCGGCAAGGTCTCCCTCGAGGGTCTTGTCATTGCGCGCCCGTGCGGCCCGAAGTGTCTCACGAACCACCCGATGCGCTGGCGTCCATGGCAACATCGATGCGCCAAAGGCATGGCCATGTGTAACAAAGACAACGCCGCCGTAGAGGTCGACAAAGTTTTTCTGCGACGCATCGAAGTCGTGATTTCCGTTGACTCGTGTGAGCAGGATTCCTGCACGCCCGATCATCCCGAGCAACTGGTCGAGCAGTGCCATCCCGTTTTCACGCCGATGCACGTTGTGAACATCGGCGATATCTCCGTTGAGGACCAGGTGATCGCAGTTGTTGAGCAGGGGGGCAAGCGAATCGGGGGTGCGCGCTGGCCGTCCGCAGGGCACCTCTGGAAGTCCCAGGTGGAGGTCGGACAGAATCAGCGTGCGCGCCATGGTTGTTGCAATCTCACGAGGGTTGAGTACCCTATCCGACTCGCCGCTTCCAGATGTTCTGGAAGCCCCCGCTTGTGGGGTCCGTGGCGAACCTCTGCGTGCGAGCCGCCAGCGCGAGAGGGTTGATGGCAGTGCGGTCGGCGCTTCGCCGTGGAAACCCAAACATGTCTCAATTTCAAGCTCCTCCTCCTCCAGTCATTCGCCGCCAAAAGGACGCCAAGGGTCGGCTGTTCATCGATTACAAGCAGGTCGACGAGTTGCGCCGCGCGATGACGCAAAATGGCAAACTGCTCTCACGCAAGCGACTTGAGATGTCCGCTGGCGATCAAGCGATGCTTGCTCAAGCCGTCAAGCGTGCGCGCTATCTCTCGCTGCTGCCATTCACGAACGCCGCGACATAAGTTTGCGAAGCGCATGAGGCGCGACTGGCGCGCAACAGAACACAAACGCCGCGTAGGGATCACCCCGCGCGGCGTTGTTCTTGGGTCAGGCGCATGACTCGTAGCCCGCGAGTCGTCGCAGTGCACAGGCGCTTCATGCAGGACCCCCAAATCTGTCGGCACAGGACGAGCAGAATTCGAATTCGAATTCGTCGCAGGCCATGATCGGTTGGATGTGCCTTGATACCGCGCCGCACAGCTGCCCACGCGCGGCGCAATTCACCGTGGAGTATCGCATCAAGGGCGATGTTGTGAAGCGTCTGAGCGCACCCTCGATTGAGCGCGAGCGCCCGGCGAGAGGCGCGCCGAGCGCCTAGGCGATCGCCCGCTTCATAGTGTGCTCGCACGAGCTTCTTCCAGAGTCGCTCATCGGTCGCTTGGTGCACGACCGCCGCGCTCAATATTCGAATCGCCACCGCTGGACGGCCGCACTCGAGCGCAGCGCCCGCCGCGCCGAGTGCAACGGTGGGGTCTTCGACTCCCTGCACATTCGCTGTGGGAGTTGACTTCCCGAACAGCTCTTCGAGATGCCGTCCAGCCTCCTGATGCAGATTCAGTCGTGTCAGTGCCTCGACGAGGCGAAGTCGCACCGGAACATCCCGTACCCCCAGCGTGATGACGAGCGAATAGGCCGCTCGCGCCTCATCGAGTCGCCCCGCACGAAGCGCAATGTCGCCGAGTCGAATATGCGCCGCGGGATTGGCAGGCTCGAGTTCGACGATTCGGCGGTACTTCTCTTCTGCCTCCGAGATGCGACCGAGACCCTCAAGCGCGCGGGCAAGCGCGAAAAGGGTCGCGCTATCACCAGGCTGCTCTCGCAGGGATTGCATCAGCACTTGATGAGCCGTCTCGGTCTGACCAGCGCGAAGCAGCACAACTCCTAACCGAGTCTTGACTGACGCGACCTTTGGGTTCTGTGAGATTGCTTCGCGGTAGCACCAGATGGCCCGATCAAACTTCCCTTGCTGTGCGAGCACATTTGCCATTTCAGCAAGGCATAGTGGCATTTCTTTGAGGTACTGCTGCGCAAGAAAATAGACCCCCTCAGCATCTTCGTAGCGAGCGAGCATGCCGAGAGCCAAGATGCGCAGTGAATACGCCGGCTCAAGTTGTGAGTCGACCTTGACTGCGCGTTCGCACAGCCGGACGCACCGATCGGCATGACCCGCGCGCAGAGCATTCTGCGCGGCACCAAGCAGCGCGTGCACATGATTCGGAACAAGCTCGATTGCGCGTTCATATGACGCGAGCGCCTCGCCGTGGCGACCCATCGCATCAAGTGTCACTGCAAGATTGTGATGCCAATCACCGCGATCGGGTTCGGTCGCGAGCGCGCGGCGCATCTCTGAGGCTGCCTCTTCGAGCTTCCCAGATTGGAAGAGACCGCGCGCGCGTTCAACGCGCGCCTGCGCACTCATCCATTCACCAGAGTCATGTGCCATCGTGAGCTTGAATACTAGTCACTCGTCCTGCAGAACTCGCTAGTAAACCTCGAGCATGCACCGGTGTGTCGGACGAATGCGCCGCTTGATCTGCTCAGTCGTCCACGATGCGGGGGCAAGCGCCGCGATCTCGTCATGCACCGTCAGATAACCGTCTCCAAGACCCGCAGCGGCGAGGGCTTGGAACACCCCGACCTGCATCCCCGCAAGTCCGCATGCGTAGATCAGCGTCCGGGTCGATTCGAGGAGGGGTTTGAAGAGGTTCATGCGAGTCGCAAAGTAATGATGTGCGTGCGGCCCATGGCCCTCTGCTGGCAGCACTTCACGGCTGATCACGGTGTGATATGAAAAGTTGGGATGCGTCGAAGCGAGTTCACGAAACCAACCGTCGTACAGCAGGTCTGTCCGGTAGGGGGCGCCCATGACAAGGTGGATGCGGCTGCGGCAGGGTCCACCCCACAGCGCGTGCGCGGGTGAACCAGCGGGGGGTCCCACGAGAAGTTCATGAATCATTCCGCGAAAGGGAGCGATCCCGGTTCCCGTCGCGAAAAAAATGTAATCGTGAGCACTGGGATCGGTCGGGAGTACGAAGCGCTTTCCGTTAGGGCCCGAAACTCGCACCTCGTCTCCCACCTTTTGGTCACAAAGCCAGTTGCTGCATACCCCAAGAAACAGCGGATGGCCATCGGACCGAGAGGGATCATTTTCGTCGGGGATCTCTTCGATCGTTCGTTTGCATGTTGTAGAGATCACACGTCCGAGACCATCCTCGCCATAGCTTGGGCTGGCGATCGAATAGAGGCGAACTTTGTGCGGGCGACCCTTCACATCGATGCCAGGGACCACCACCCCAAACGACTGGCCCGCGAGAAAGGTCCCTTCGAGTGGGGTCCCAGTCAGATCGACCCCAATATGTCGAACAAAACTGGCAGACTTGCCTGCAATGCACGACTCGCTCGAGGCGATCTTTGCTGAGACCGCAGCCCCTGGAAGCACGATGTGCATTCTTGCTTCTGGAAGGGTGGGATCGTGTGGGTGGACCGTCATGGCGGCCTGATCGTAGGAACTTCAAACAAAGTCTGGGATCCCATCACGAAAAGTGACCTCGCCCCCGTGAGAGCGCCGAAATATGTTGAGCGAAGTTGGCGCCGCGTGGCTCCACTCCTGCAGTCGCGGCACGCCGTGCGCCGAGATTGCTTCCGATGGACCGCACGCCGCGATCAAGGAGGATCGCCATGGACAAGTTCGTCATTCAAGGTGGCCAGCGACTCACAGGGCGAATCCGAGTCGAGGGGGCGAAGAATGCAGCGCTGCCGCTGATGGCGACTTCGCTGCTGACCAACGAAGAGGTCAAGCTCACCAATGTCGCCAGCCTTGCCGACATCGCGAGCATGCGCAAGTTGCTCAACACACTCGGGGTCGAAACGCACATCGGTGATGACCATGTGTCGATGCAGACAACGGATCCCAACGCGATCGAGGCTCCGTACGAGCAGGTGCGCACGATGCGCGCGTCGATCTGCATTCTCGGGCCGATGCTCGCGCGCCGAAAGAAGGCGATCGTCTCGATGCCTGGAGGGTGCGCATTCGGTGATCGTCCGGTCGATCTGCACCTGCGCGGGCTCGAGAAGCTTGGGGCGAAGATCGAACTCAAGAATGGGAACATCCATGCGAGCGCAGACCGACTCAAGGGCGCGACCGTGTTTCTAGGCGGTCCGTTTGGTTCGACGGTGCTCGGGACAGCCAATGTGATGAGCGCCGCAACGCTTGCAAGTGGGCGAACTGTGATCGAAAGCGCGGCGTGCGAGCCAGAAATCGTTGATCTCGCCGACCTGCTCATCTCAATGGGAGCCCGCATTCGAGGAGCGGGGGGACCACGCATCGTCATTGATGGCGTCGACGAACTCGCAGGTACGAACCACCGCGTGATGCCTGACCGAATTGTCGCGGGCACTTACGCCATCGCAGCGGCGATCACCAATGGCGAGATCGTCATCGACGACTTTCCATACGACTCACTGCTCGCAGTCATCGACCGACTGGCACTGATCGGTGTCAATGTGCACAAGATCACCCCCGATGCGGACGAACGCTGCTGCACCGTCCGAGTCACGAGCGACCGCCAGCTCAAGCCCACGGTCATCACCACACAACCCCATCCAGGATTTCCAACTGACCTTCAGGCGCAGTTCATGGCGCTGCTCTGCCACGCACAAGGCAACTCGGTCATTACCGAGAAGATCTATCCAGAGCGCTTCATGCATGTCGCCGAGCTCTCGCGCATGGGAGCACAATTGCTGCGCCACGGACCCACCGTCGTCGTCTCGGGCAACGGCCACCTCGTCGGTGCCGAAGTCATGGCAAGCGATCTGCGCGCGTCAGCGAGTCTCGTGCTCGCTGCGCTCGCCGCCGAAGGCGAGACCACTGTCAATCGGGTCTATCACTTGGACCGTGGCTATCAGCGCATGGAAGAGACCCTTCGGCAACTCGGTGCCCGCATCGAGCGAGTGAAGAAGCCTGTCGTGACCAACGATGGGTCAACGCTCGGCGCTGGGATGGCCGCTGCGGCTGCGCAATCGATGCAAGAAGAGGGCTGAGGCCACCGCGACATTGAGGCTCGGTCGATCTGTGCTCTCGATGAGCGGGCTCGCCACTCGACGCGGATCACCCATCCCGATCACGCTTGTTGCGTCGCATTGACTGCGAAGTTGCGAACGCACTCCATGCCCCTCGGCCCCCAGAATCACAGCGATTCGAGGTGCGTGCGCGAAGTGACCACGAGCGAACAGCTCATCGAGTTCGATGGCGTCGTCGCTGTCCTCGGCAGCGACGATGGCGAAGCCGTGATCGCGCCGCAGCCGAATCAAGTCGCCCGAAAGATCAGACGTTTGTCCCCAGGGCACGCTGAAAACCCTGCCCGCTGAGATGCGAATCGCTTTGCGGTTTAGTGGGTCGGTCGACCCTTCGGCGAGCAAGACCCCAGCGTTTGCGAACGAGCCTGCATTTCGAAAGATCGCTCCCATGTTGTCTGGGTGCACGACGCCCGTTGGCACGAGGAGATGGTGATGTGTCTCGAGTGCCGTGAGCAATTGGTCGAGCGTTGGGGACGTTGGTCGCTCCCCGAGTGCCAGCGCTCCCATGTGCATCTTGTATCCCGCGAGTCGCGACATCACGGCCGTGTCAGCAACGAAGAGCGGGGCCGTGCGTCCATCAGCAGTGCAGAGTCGCGCGCGTGCTTCGAGCGATCCGAGCGCATCCACAGTCGCTGGGGTAAGAAGCAGCGAGTTCAGTCGAACGTGGGGTGCGGATGGTGCTCCGGCGCGCGCCGCGAGAAGTGCATACAAGAACCTTCGTACTGCACGCGGACTCTCGACGCAGAAGAGGCCGTCCCTCCCTCGCAGATCACCATCGCGTACGGCCCGAAAGTGGACAACCCGTGGGTCGGCCGGGTCAGTGATGCGAATCGCATCGGTCATTCCTTGGCAGGCGATGATGGCTGTTGGGGGTGTTCGGGGTCAGCGCTCGGCGCCTTGAGCAATCGATCGAGGATCTCCTGCGCAGAAGCGTTCTGTTCCGCCGCCGCAGCCGACATCCAACGACGAAGCAATTCACACAGTTCAGGACGACGCACGACAAGTTTCGGATCGCGCGAAAGCAGATCGTTCGCGAAAGTCACCGCAAGGTGTAGGTCGGCGCTACTTCGAACGAGTTCGCGCGCGACCGTATTGAACTGCGCTTGCTCACTTCGATCAGCAATCGCGCCACCCAGCAGCGTCCAGGGCATGAATGCGACCTCGTCTATGGTCGAGTGCAATTGATGCCCGGCAATCTGAAGGTCGGCCTTGGCGGCACCAGTGGCAGCGATCAGGTCGTTGAGCATTCCATCAACCGTGTGGTAATCACTCTGTGCAAGAGCCCAGGATCTCTTCAGTTGATCGATCAGATCGCTTAGCGGAGGCACGACCTGTTCATTCCAGTGAGTGCGCATCGCCGCGATGAGCTGCACGCACTCAGTCGAATTGCTGCGGATGCGGTCGATGATGGGTGCAATGCGCGCGTGGTCGAGTGCTTGTCCTTCAGCAAAGAGTGCGTCAATCTCGTTGATGCAGCGACGCGACGCGTCGAACCCATCGAGGACCGCAATCGCCTGCGGTCGCCAAAGGTCGACATCACCCTCGAGTTGGGCTTTGAGTGAACTTCCTTCGTTCACGATCGTCGCGAGTCGCTCTTTGCCATCCTGAATGGTTGGCTTGATCTCGAAGTGTTCAAGAGTCTCGAGTGCCGCTTCGAGGCTGGCCGCACGATCGGTTCCAAACAGCAGTTCGAGTGTCGACTTGGTTGGCGCTGCAGCAAGCGCGTCTGTGGGACCGAGCTGCATCTCACCCGTCTGTGATGGGAGGTGAATCACGAGCATCTGGCCTGCTCCAATGATCGACTGCGTTGCTGCCACGGTGGCGGTGCGGGGTATCGCGATTCCCTTCTCAATCGAGAGCGTGAGCTCGAGGACGCTCTGCAGCGGATCATCCGCTGGGACCAGCGCGACAGACTTCACCGATCCGAATTGCACGCCTCCCATCACAACGGGTGTCCCTTTCGAAATCCCCTCAACACCGATCGAAAGCGGGAATCGCACAACGACGTCAACCTTCGGTGGACCCGTGAGCGATGGAAGGCTGCAGAGTCCAAAAAACACAATGCCAAGGGCGAGCGACACCAGGGCGCCAATGCGAACATCGCGGTGAGAATTGCCCTGCGTGAGGTCCACGAACTACTTCGCTTGTGTCTCGCCTGCTGGTGCTGGCGCCAACAAGACATCATTGAGCCGCTTCTGAGCGACCTCGTACTTCGTCAACGCATCAAGCACCATGGTCTGAACCGCCTCGCGGAACTTTGCGTCCGACTCATATCGCCCCGGATCGCGTTCGACCACGAGTCGAAGCGAATCTCCTGCAGCGCGCAGATCGCCCGCAGCCATCGCGAAACTCCGCGCGCTTTCGTAGAGATTCTCGTGGGCGATCTGGTCGCTGTTGGGTTGATAGAGGATCTTCCAAGGGCTTCTTCGCACCTCCATCGCAGCCAACTTCAGTTGCCCAGTCGATGTCCTGAGGTTCGAGAGAGTCTCAGCGATGTCTGGGGAGCGCTCGAGAAGCAGGTTGTGCACAATGTCCATCGACTTGCCAAACCCATCGACCGTTGATTCTGCTTCGCGGAGTGTGCTGTCCACGAGGCCGAGGGTTTCCTGATTGATGTGCTTGAGCGCATCGTTTGCGCTGGCGAGGGCGGTATCGAGATTGCCAATCGACGCGTCGATCTTGGGGGCGTTGCGCACGAGCAACGCTTGCACCTCGGTCAAGCTCGCATCAAGTTTCTTCGCCGACGAGTCGGCGGCAACGAGCGTGTCCGAGATCTTGGTGCGCCACGAGCTGTAGTCCGTTCGAAAGTCCTGCACGACTGTGCTGGCGTTTTCGAGTGCCGGCACGATGCGTGTCTGGTACTCGGTTGGAACAGTCGCAAGAAACTTACTGAAAACCGCGATGTTGTCCACGATCTGGTCGGCCTTGGTCGCGTTGTATGGACCTAAGAGGGACGCGAGGACTCCGCTGCTCGGCGAGGCTTCGATGAGCGATCCCGCTGGCAGTTGTTCACCCGCAGTTCCGAGAGCGATGAAGTTAATCGCCGCAGTTGATCCGAGCAGGGGGAGCATCTTGATCGCAACCGCATCCGAATGAAGTCGCACTTCGGGGTCGACCTCAATGTGTGCATGGAGCGCCACCAGTTGACCCTCAGCGCCCATGACCGGTTCAACTGAAGTCACACTTCCACGCGAGAGACCACCAACGCGCACGTCGGCCCCCTTATTGAGACCGAACACGCCATCGGAGACGGTGAATCCAATGATGTAGGGCACTCGGTCGCTGAAGAAATCAAGCTTCGCGAGCGTGACCCCAACCAGCGCGAAGGCCAATAGGCCGCTCAGCAGAAAGAACCCCGTCTTGATTCCAGTTCCGTTCAT
Source organism: Planctomycetia bacterium (assembly GCA_005799205.1). GTDB lineage: Bacteria > Planctomycetota > Phycisphaerae > Phycisphaerales > SM1A02 > F1-60-MAGs104. Next base: position 16,472 of record SYHM01000175.1, read on the forward strand.
CTCGGGAAGGCTACCGCGAACAACCCTACTGAACAGCGCGTGCGATCAACCGCCAACGAGCTCGTCGTTGGTCGGAAACCGCTTGAGAGCAGCGAGCAGCTGTTCGATTTGCACATGCGGTGGCATCGCCAACAGGCGTCGCCTGAGCGCCGTGATTGTCTTGAGTTCTTTCTCAGAAAGCATGAGGTGCTCCTTGCGTGTACCGCTGGCGGCAAGGTTGATTGAAGGAAAGATTCGCTTCTCGGAGATCGAGCGATCGAGAATCAACTCCATATTGCCGGTGCCCTTGAAC
>SYHM01000176.1 GCA_005799205.1 Planctomycetia bacterium
CCGTTCATCTTGGGATTGCCATTCGCGTCGAGGCCGGGATAAGACGCGACCCACGAGTGATAGGAATCGTTGGTGAGGTTGCCACCATTGAGAAGGATCGGAAAATTGCCGCAGGTGCTCGAGAGGTTGAATGCTCCATCCATCCCACGGAATGAGGTGCACGGGCTCGCGAGACCTCCAAGATTGTCGGTTGCATAGGCCGTTTGCGCGAGCGCGATCTGCCGTTGATTGGACTGGCAGAGAGAGGTGCGCGACATCATGCGTGCCTTCTGAAATCCGATCAGTGCCAATGCGACGAGCAGCGCGATGATCGCAACCACGACAAGCAATTCGGTCACTGTAAATGCGCGTCGTTGCATGGCTATTGATCCTGATAGCGCGGCACCATCGGCGGAATGATGCCCGGCAGCAATCGATCTCGAAAGTGCATCCAATCACGCCGCCACGGACCCATCGTGAGATTGTCTGCTGGCTGCGGAAAATTATGTCCATACCCGGCGCCAGGTGGGCCCTGAATCAGTGAGACAAGCTTCGGATTTTGCAGCGCGTACGACTCAGTCGATCCATCGACATAGCTGTACGTAATGTTGGTCGGTTGCCAGAACGCGGGCCAATCGACCCAACCGATCCAACCTGGAGAGTTGGCCCATGTTCCTGGATTCACCGTACCAGGAGGCGCTGGTGACCCTAATGGCGGCCGAGGGTCGATGAGCCATCCTTCATTGTTGAAATTGAATCCATCACTGTCGTCTTCGACGAGCGACATGATCGTCTGCGATGGCACTTTGATGTGTTTGATGTGCGTCGTCACGAGCTCGTTCGGAGTGACTCCCTGACTGCAGAACCATCCCTGCCAACTGCTGAGGTATCCATACGAGTCGGTTGGCACCGTGACACCAACAAATGCGTTGAGTGAGTAACTGCGCAATCGGTTTGTCGGATCGAGTGGTGAGCGATAGACCGGGAACGACCCGATGTGTGAGAAAAGCCGACCGCCTGAGAGCGCCTTGGCCGTGGGGACCGTGCTGTTGAGTTGGTACTCCTGCTCGGAACCACCGACGACTCCAGCTCCGTACGACGCGGTCCACGAGTGGTAGGAGGCATTGCTTCCATTGCCATTGTTGATCGTCAATGGAAAGGTGCCGCACGCATTCGTGTACGTGAACGACCCGCCACCTCCTGAGTAGGAAGTGCGAGGACTCGCGAACGCCCCACCGTTGTCTGTTGCATAACTCGCCTGCGCGAGCGCGATCTGCCGCTGATTTGAAAGGCACGATGCGGTTCGTGCCATGAGCCGCGCCTTCTCGACCCCGACGATCAACAGTGCCACGAGCAACGCAATGATTGCGACAACGACGAGCAATTCGGTGACGGTGAATGCACGAGGCGCGGTCGCAGAGACTCTCATTGGTCCTGATAGCGCGGAATCATCGGAGGGATCACGCCTGGGAGCATTCGTTCACGAAGGTGCATCCAGTCGCGGCGCCATGGACCCATCGTGAGATTGTCGGCGGGCTGCGCGTACCTGTGCCCGAGACCAACCCCAGGTGGACCCTGAATCGCACTCACGACCTTTTCGTTCTGCATCGAGTAGGACTCAGTCGATCCGTCGACGTAGCTGTAGGTAATCGCCGATGGATGCCAGAACGCGGGCCAATCGATCCAGCCTTCCCATCCGGCTGCGTTGGCCCATGCGCCTGGATTGGGAGTTCCTGGAGGCGGAGGCGAACCGAGCGGAGGGCGCGGATCAATCACCCATCCCTGATTATTGAAGTTGAAGCCGTCGTTGTCGTCTTCGACGATCGACATGATCGTTTGGGATGGGTACTTGTGGTGCTTCACATGGGTCGTGACCCACTCACGCGGGGTGACCCCCTGACTGCAGAACCAATCGTCCCACTTGTTGGCCCACTCTTCAGAATCTTCAGGAACTGTTCCGCCGACAAATCCGCTGAGCGAATAGCTGCGAATGCGACTCGTTGGATCGAGCGGTGACTTATAGACAGCGGGTGATCCGATGTGTGAATACAGCCGCCCCTTCGTCAGTGCGCTCTCGAGTTCTGTCGAGCCGTTCATGTTGGTCCCGTACGAGGCGGTCCAACTGTGATAGGAGTCCTGGATCGTGTTGCCCTTGTTGATCAGGATCGGGAACGATCCGCAGGCATTGGTGAGGGTGAACGAGAACACGCCATTACTGGTGCGATTGCTCGCGTAGGCGCCGCCGTTGTCGGTTGCATAACTCGTGTTTGCGAGCGAGATCTGCCGTTGGTTCGAGAGGCATGATGCGGTGCGTGCCATCATCCTCGCCTTGTCGAGTCCGACGATGAGCAGCGCAACCAAAAGCGCAATGATCGCCACAACTACAAGCAACTCGGTCACCGTGAATCCGCGTCGTGTGGGTGCCGGGCGCATGGTCCTCCAAGGGTATCCTCGTTGGGATGAAGAATCTGCACTTTGTTCTCGGTGCGCTGCTCAGTGGAGTCGCGATGTTCGCCTGCGACGATTCATCGCCCACTCCTCCAGAAGCTCCCACGCCAGCGCCGGCTGCTGCGGCGCCTTCCGAACCTGCGGCAAAGAAGCCCGAAGTGAAGGCTCCTGCTCCATCGGCTCCGACTGCGAAAGCGCCCGCGGAGAAACCCCCCGCCGTCGAACCTGCACCAGTCGCAAACGAGCCAGCAACCCCGACCCCCCAAGAACCCGCTCGGACGAAGCCGCCTGTCAGTAAGAAACCAAAGGATGAGCCGCCTCCTTCGCCACCAGCAGAGGTTGTGACGGCACCCGCTTCTGATGTTCCCCCTGAGTTGCAAAAGTACGCGCAGATGGCTGCATCTCCGAAGTTTCGTGAGTTCACGGCGCTCGCTGCAGAGCGACACACACTGCAATTGCGCGCATCACAACTGCGACTCGAAATGCGCGGCACCGTTCCAACAGATGCTCAGCAGGCTGAGGTCGCGGCTGTGCAGCAGGCGGTCGGAAAGGCCGGAGACCGCATGGACGAGTATGTCACGAGCAAGACGTGGACACAGGATGAACTCATCACGATGGACTTCATCATCTCTGAGCAGATGCGACTGCGACCGCCACCAGGCTAAAGAATTGCGATGCCACTTCAATGCAACATTGATCAGCGAGGGCGAACGCTTCGGGTGATTGCGGGGGCCTTGCTCGAAGGTCCAGGATGGCTGCTGCTCGTGCTTCGCTATGTCGACATCGCGAGCGGACAGTGGCCGTGGTTCGTTGGCGCAGCGCTCGTGCTCCTAGGGACATTTCTGATGGTCGAAGGAGTGATTGGGTGGTGCATCGTTCGTGCGCTTGGGGTTGGCAGTTCGACGTGATCTGCTCAAGGGCGTGTGAACTCAATGGCGTGCTGTGACAACCACCCACGCGGCGCTTCGGGCAGCGGTGTGCTTCTCTGCAACGCCGACCTACTTTCTGCAATCGGCTGCGGCGCCCTGCTCGCAGGTGGAGTGCTCGCGCACATCTCTGAACAGTTCGCCACGTTCTCGACGCCACTGCTTCTCGCCTCGTGCGTGATCGGTGGATGGCATGTCACGCTGCGTTCGCTGCAGCAGCTTGTTCGCTTTCAGTTCGATGTCGATCTCTTGATGCTCGTTGCAGCAATCGGCGCGGGCTTGATCGGTCGGCTTGAAGAGTCTGCGATCTTGCTTCTGCTCTTCTCGCTTGGACATGGGCTCGAGGGGCTTGCCACCGATCGCGCGCGCAGCGCAATCGCGGCGCTGGGAACACTGACTCCAAAGACTGCACGCGTCCTTCGCGACGGGCGCGAACTCGCCTTGCCCGTCGAAGAGCTTTCGGTCGGAGACTTCGTTCGCGTGATGGCTGGAGAGCGAATTGCAGTCGATGGCACTGTGAAGGAAGGAACCAGTGCAGTCGACCAGAGCCCCATCACTGGCGAAAGCGTTCCCGTCGTGAAAGACTTCGGTGACGATGTGTTCGCGGGCAGCGTCAATGGCGATGGTTTGTTGCTTGTCAAAACGACCAAGTTGTCAACACAAACCACGATGGCTCGAATGGTGAGGCTCGTCGAAGAGTCACAGGCAAGCAAAGGGCGCACGCAACGACTCACCGAGCGATTCACGCGCGTGTACACGCCCATTGTGCTTGTGAGCGTTCCGCTCATCATCGTTGTGCTGATGAACTTCTTTTCGATGTCATTCGCCGACGCTTTTCTGCGCGCGATGGCGGTGCTCGTCGGAGCTTCGCCCTGTGCGCTTGTAATCTCGACTCCGAGTGCGGTACTCGCTGGCGTCGCGCAAGCCGCTCGAAGCGGTGTGCTCATCAAAGGCGGCATGCACCTCGAGAGTCTCGGGGTCGTGCGAGCAATTGCATTCGACAAGACTGGCACAGTGACCCAAGGGCGTCCTGAAGTCACCGATGTTGTCGCAGCAGATGGGTTCACCCCGCGTGATGTCATCGCGACCGCCTATGCGCTCGATCAGCACTCGTCACATCCATTGGCGCTCGCGGTGGTGCGACGTGCGACGCGCGACGGAATTGATCCGGCTGAGATTCGCGATGTTCGCGCGATTCCTGGGCGCGGCGTCGAAGGAATGATCGAGACTGATCGGGCAATGATTGCTGGACCGCGTAGCTTCACCTCGGCAGGGTCGCCTGCGATTCACGAAACGCTGCGTCGACACATCGAGCTTCTTGAATCGCAAGCGCGAACGCTTTCGGTCGTTGCGCGTGGCGACCACATCGTGGGCGCAATTGCGATGTCAGACCATGTTCGCCCAGGAATGGCCCGCCTCTTTGCGCGCCTCAAGTCGCTTGGCATTCGAAGGCTCGTCATGCTCACTGGAGACAACGCGCAGATCGCCAACGCCGTCGCCGCACCACTTGGGATTGATGAGATCAAGGCGGGGCTGCTGCCTGAAGACAAGATCAACGAGATTCGAGCGCTCATGAGCACGTGGGGCACCGTTGCGATGGTCGGCGATGGAGTGAACGACGCACCGGCGCTCGCAAGTGCCAGCGTTGGAATTGCAATGGGCGCTTCCGGCACTGATGTTGCCCTCGAAGCCGCCGATGTCGCGCTGATGGCTGACGATCTCTCGAAGCTTCCGTTCGCAGTCGGCCTGAGTCGGCGCGCGCGGCAAACCATTCTGCAGAATGTGGCGATCTCGCTTGGAGTGGTCGCACTGCTGATTCCCTTTGCGCTGTGCGGCGTTGTGCCCCTCAACTGGGCCGTTGTGCTGCACGAAGGAAGCACAGTGGTTGTCGCATTCAACGCCCTTCGATTGCTTCTGTACAAGGAGTCTGCATGATCACCCTCGCGTTCATCGTTTCCGCAACACTTGCGATCCCACAACAGAGCGCGCCTGCGACAGCACTTGAGGTCATTCGTGCATCGATCACGACAGACGCGATCCGCGCCTCAATTGCCGAACTCTCAAGCGACGAGATGGGAGGACGGTTCTTTCGAAGTCCTTTCGCCGAGAAGGCGGCCAAGTGGATCGAGTCACGCTTCGACGGGCTCGGGCTGACCCATGGTGCGACGAAGGACTCGTATCGACAGGCGATCGACTCGAATGTTGAGAGCGGTCCAAATCTTGTTGCGACCCTTGCAGGCACTGGACCTGGGTACATCATTGTGAGCGCGCACTACGACCATCTGCGACCCAAGCGCTCTGGCGACGACCGAATTCACAACGGTGCCGACGACAACGCCTCTGGAGTCTGCGGCATGCTTGAAGTGGCACGCGCGATGAAGGCGCTCGCTGCGAAGGGCCAAGGACCATCGTGCACCATGCTCTTCATCGCGTTCAATGGCGAAGAGGCTGGACTCCTCGGCTCGCGCGCCTTCGTAAAGTCTCCCATCGTTCCGTTGGGGGAGATTCGCGGCGTCTTCAACATGGACATGATTTCACGAGGAGCACCTCGCGAGATATTCATCGATGGCGGTTCTGTGGGAGCCCCGGTCGTCGAAGCTCTCAAGCGAGCCAACGAAGCGATCGGAATGAAGTTGCGATTGAACGAACACCCAGACTGGCTCGACCGAAGCGACCAGGGTCCCTTTCTTGCCAAGAAGGTGCCCGCGGTGCTCTTTTCGGTTGAAGATCACGAGGACTATCACAAGGTGAGCGACGAGGTTTCGAAGATCGACGCCGGACTCGCCGCCGAGACGGCACAACTTGTTGCTCTCGCCGCGGTGCAGATGTCGACGTGTGATTTCACCCCGCGCGCCGACGACGACAAACCTGCGGTCGCACCCGCAGTCAAACCGTGAGTGGCATTTCACCGGCGTTCTTGAGGGGGCTCTGAGATCTCAGGCACACTGCGGCCATGAGGGTCGATGAGTTGGCGCTCTGCGCTCGGGGCGGCCTCGCCTTCACGCGCCAGCTTCGCGCGAAGCGCGGCGTCTGTGATGTGCTCGAGCATCATGGCAGTCGGATGGACATGGTCACTCGCGACCGACACTCGTTCGGCGAGATAAATTTCCCAGAGTCGATGTGAACGCACCAGCAGAGCCCCTTCGGTGCGCCCGACCGCTGTGAGTTGCGCGATTCCATCGCTCACGACAATCTTGCCGCCGCGAAGCAGTGTCCAGATCGCCACCCGTGCACCGAGCGGCGACAGCGTGCGACCGTTGATGAGCAATTCGCGCAATCGCGCAACGTGCGCCGACTCTCGTGCCTCGTCGAGTCGCCAGAGCAATCCAAGCGCATCTTCGTGAGCCATGCGCAGCGTGAGCATCCACCGGTGGCACACACGTGCGAGAACTCCGCGTTTGGGTGCGATGAGCATCGCGACGACGAGCACCACGCCAAGCATCGCGGCGATCGATCCCGCCGTTGACGCGTCACGGCCGCCTGACGTGAATGCAGGAGCAACACCCGCGGCAACGATGTGCCCGATGCACACGCCGAGGAACCCGATGAGCGATGATCCCACGATGACGCCGGCGAGTCGCTCGGTGAAGAGCCGCGCAGCGACCGCTGGGATGATCATCATCGCCACGACGAGAATGCTTCCAACCGATTCGAACGCTGCGACACATGTGGCAGCGGCCATCCCAAGAATGATCGACTCCATCAAGGCGGGACGGCACCCGAGTGTGCGCGCAAGTGCGCGATCGAAAGCCATCACTTTGAGTTCCTTCCAGAAGCAAGCCGCGACTGAGGCATTGAGCAACGCAACGGCGCCGAGCACAATGGCCGCGCGCGGAATCTCGACTCCGCCCAGCGGCGTCGAATCGAGCGGAGCCAGTTCGATTGCGCCGTACAGCACGCACGATGGATCGATGTCAACACGGTCGGCAACCTGAACGATCAGGATGAGGCCGAGCGCGAACGCGGTGGTGAAGACGATTCCGAGCGCGGCCCCTGAGTCGATGCGCGCGACGCCTGCGAGCCATGACGAGGCGAGCGTGACCAGCAATCCAGCCGTTGCCGCACCGAGGAACATCCACAGCGGATCGCGTGTACCTGTGAGCAAGAACGCCACGGCGATCCCAGGGAGCACAGCGTGCGAGATCGCGTCGGCGAGCATCGATGTTCGGCGCACGACGAGGAATGCTCCTGGCACGGCAGCCGCGAGTGCGACGAGTGCGCCGATGGCGATGATCCATCCATCAACTGCCCATGTCCACGCGCTCATCTGCTGAGACCTTCTGCGCGGCTGCCACGAGCGCGCGCAATGAGGCCACGATGAGGAGC
>SYHM01000033.1 GCA_005799205.1 Planctomycetia bacterium
CTGAAGTTCTTCGATGCGATGCTGGCAGGTCTCCACGAGAAGTTCAAGATCGACGATCACCGCGTGTACTCGACTGGCCATTCCAATGGGGGTGGGTTCACCTATCTGCTGTGGGAACAGCGCGGCGAGGTCTTTGCTGCCATCGGTCCCTCGAGCGCGGGGACGATTCGCGTACGCGAAGAGACCAAGCCACGGCCGCTCATTCACATTGCTGGAGCGACGGACGCCATCGTTCCCATCGCATTCCAACAACGGACCCTGAGCGGAGTGCGATTTGTGAACGGCTGCGATCCCACTGGATCTCCGTGGGCTGAACACTGCACGGTCTATTCGTCGAAGGGTGGAGCTCCAGTCGTTGTGTGTGTGCACCCTGGCGGTCACGAGTATTTCAATCAGGCAACTGCGCTCATCGTGCGCTTCTTCAAGGAGCACTCGAAAGTGCTGGAATCCACACCGGCGGTGACACCAGCTTCGCCCACTCCCTGATCAAGACTCCCGAGCGATCCGCAGGTCGACTGCGTGCTCTGACCCCGCGCGCGCGACCAGGAAACAGACGTGCGGGGTGCGATCCGCGAAGTCTTCAGGCAGCGTGTACTTGCTGATGTCGCGCATGACGGCACCCGCTGGAACGAGCGCGGAGTCTGGCGAAAACCCACGTGAATTCGTGCTGAACCAGATCTGCCCGCGCGCGCTGAGCCACGGCAGCGTCATCTCAAGTAGTCGCGGCCAGTCGCGCTCAATCGAAAAACTGTTCACGGCCATCCGCTTCGAGTTTGAAAAGGTGGGCGGATCGAGCACGATGATGTCGTACGACTCACCACCGCGCGGACCGGCTTCGAGCATCTGCAGGCAGTCTGCTTGCTCGAATGTGTGCGCGCCATCGAGCTCGAATCCATTGAGTTGCATGTTCCTGCGCGACCACTCCTGGTAGGTGTTGCTCATGTCGACGGTACGAGTCGCGGTCGCTCCTCCGGCAGCGGCATTCACCGTGAACGCACCCGTGTATGCAAAGAGATTCAGAACGCGCTTGCCCTTCGAACGCTCTCGAACCATCGCGCGCGTCGTGCGGTGATCAAGAAACAATCCTGTGTCGAGGTAGTCGCGGAGGTTCACCTCGAAGAGCAATCCATGCTCGGTGACTGTGCGCGCGCTGCGTGAGTGGTCTAATCGCTCGTATTGATCGAGCCCGCGCTGTCTCTGTCGGCGCTTCTCAAAGAGATGCTCGGGTTCGACCTTGAGTGCGCGCGTGATGTGGTCGAGACTCAGCTGCCGAAAGGCCGCCTCAGCTTCAGGCGTGTCGTCACGCGTCCGTGGATGGAACCAGACGACGACATCTCCGTCATACCAATCGATCACGAGTGGAAACTCAGGAATGTCCCGCTCATAAAGACGAAAACATGGCGTGTTCGTGCGGCGCGACCACTTGCGCAGATGCTTCATTTTCCGTTCAAGGCGATTGTCGAGCATGGGGCCAATAAGTCCTCAGAAGAGCAGGTGGCGCTCTCAGTATCGGTAATCGCTATACTCCCGACCTCAATTTCGCAACCCATAGAAGGATCCCACCCACATGTCACGACTCGTGCTCGCGCTATTGGCTCTCTGCCTCATCACCCCCACTGCTTTCGCAGGCGAGGCTGATCTAAAGGTTCCGGCACTGACCGAGGTCAGTTTCAACATCTTCGGCAGTTCGATTTCTGGGATGGCAATCCTGTATTTCGGATTGATCGTGTGCGTTGCCGCCACCCTCTTCGGCCTGGTGCAGTACAAGCAGACGAAGGCACTTCCGGTGCATGCGTCGATGCAGAACGTATCGAACATCATTTGGGAGACGTGCAAGAGCTATCTCTGGCAACAGGGAAAGTTCCTCGTGTGGCTCTGGCTGCTCATCGCGGCGTGCATCGTCTACTACTTTGGAATCCTCGAGCACAAGTCTGCCTCGAATGTGGCACTGATTTTGGGTGCAAGCGCCCTCGGAATTCTCGGTAGTTACGGTGTTGCGTGGTTCGGCATCCGCATCAATACGACCGCCAATAGCCGGGCCGCCTTCGCGAGTCTTCGCGGTGCAGCGCTTCCGGTGCTCGGCATCCCACTCAAGAGCGGCATGAGCGTTGGATTGCTGCTCGTGTCGGTCGAACTCTTCTTCATGATCGTCATCCTCGCGTTCCTGCCAATGGAACTCGTGGGCCCCTGCTTCATCGGATTCGCCATTGGCGAGAGCCTTGGAGCGAGCGTGCTGCGCATCTGCGGTGGAATCTTCACCAAGATCGCCGACATCGGCGCGGACCTCATGAAGATCGTCTTCAAGCTTCCTGAAGATGATCCGAAGAACCCAGGCGTGATCGCTGATTGCACTGGCGACAACGCAGGAGACTCGGTTGGACCGACCGCAGACGGGTTTGAGACCTACGGCGTCACGGGCGTTGCACTCATCGCCTTCCTCGCCTACTCGATGGGTGAATCGAATCCAAGCCTCTGCGCAACACTCATCGTCTGGCTCTTCTCGATGCGCATTCTGATGGTGGTCACGAGCCTCGTGTCGTATCTGATCAATGAGTCGGTCTCGAAGGCGAAGTACGGCACCAAGGCCGAGTTCGATGAAGAGGCTCCACTCACGTCGCTCGTGTGGATCACCTCGATCATCTCGATCTTCGTCACATTCGTGGCGAGTTACCTGCTGCTCGGTGGCCTCAAGGTCGGATCGGCTGATGTCTCAACGCTGACCACTGCTGCCCCAACCGCTGCGGGAACACTTGTCGATCAGACGACGACCATCGTTGAGACAACATCGATTCTTCCAGACCTCTGGTGGATTCTCTCGGTCATCATTTCGCTCGGAACCATTGCAGGCGCGCTGATTCCAGAGTTCACCAAGGCCTTCACCAGCACCAATTCACGCCATGTGAAGGAAGTCGTCAACGCGAGCAAGCAAGGTGGAGCAAGCCTCTGCATCTTGTCGGGACTCGTCGCAGGAAACTTCTCGGCCTTCTGGAAGGGTCTCGTCATCCTCTCGCTCATGGGACTTGGATGGTGGTGTTCGACAAGCGACGACATGGTGCGAATCATGCCAGCGGTCTATCCGTTCGCTGCACCGATCTTCGCGTTCGGACTGATTGCGTTCGGATTCCTCGGCATGGGACCTGTCACCATCGCTGTCGATTCGTTTGGCCCAGTCACCGACAACGCGCAGAGCGTCTACGAACTCAGCCAGATCGAACAACTTCCCAACATCAAGGAAGAGATCAAGAGCAAGTTCGGGTTCACTCCCGACTTCACCAACGCCAAGCATCTGCTTGAGAAGGGTGACGGCGCAGGAAACACCTTCAAGGCGACTGCAAAGCCCGTGCTCATTGGCACGGCGGTCGTCGGTGCAACCACCATGGTCTTCGGCATCATCCTCGCCCTCATCGGCGTCGAGACTGCCGACATCCTTGGAGGTGTCGTCAACACTGCGGATCCTGCGTACACCGCGGCACTTGCGCAAGGAGTGCAAACGGTCGTGGGCCAGCTCTCGGTGGTGCAGCCGGCGATCCTGCTCGGACTGCTCATGGGTGGATCGGTCATTTACTGGTTCACGGGTGCGAGCACGCAGGCCGTCGTCACAGGCGCATACCGCGCAGTCGTCTACATCAAGAACAACATCAACCTTGACAAGGCAACTGCCAGCGTTGAAGACTCGAAGGAAGTCGTCCGAATCTGCACTGTCTACGCGCAGAAGGGAATGATCAACATCTTCATCGTTGTCTTCTGCCTTTCGCTGGCTCTCCCCTTCTTCGATCCGTTCTTCTTCATTGGCTACCTGATCGCCATCGCATTCTTTGGACTGTTCCAAGCGATTTTCATGGCCAACGCCGGTGGATCGTGGGACAACGCGAAGAAGATTGTTGAAGTCGACATGCGCGCCAAGGGCACTGACCTGCACGCGGCGACTGTCGTCGGCGACACAGTGGGCGATCCCTTCAAGGACACGAGCTCGGTGAGCCTCAACCCAGTGATCAAGTTCACGACCCTCTTCGGATTGCTTGCAGTTGAGATCGCCGTGACGATGGAGAACCAGACCGCCAAGATGGTGATTGGTTCGATCTTCACGCTCGTCGCTCTCATCTTCGTGTATCGCTCGTTCTACGGCATGCGCATCCCCGCCGACGCCAAGAACTAACTGCACTGCGACGAGATCGCCCTCAGCGTGGGCGCTTGACTCGAATCTCCGCCGTATCATCGAAATCCGATGATGCGGCGTTTTCTTGTGCATACTCTGCAACTTGCTGATGCGCTGCCGCCCTCGCTGCCCCCCACCCTGCCGCCGTGGCTCCTCGACGGGATTGATCAATACGGGGCCATTGCGCTCTTCTTCGCCTTCGTCATCTCAGGGGTTGGACTGCATCTCTCTGAAGACCTGATCTTGATTCCCGCCGGATGGCTGGCGGCCCACGACTTTGCAATGTTTGCGAAGTTCTGGCTCTGGGCGTATCTCGGAATCGTCGCAGGTGACGCACTGTGGTTTTTGATGTGCTCGATCTTTGGAACTCGCTTCTTGCACTCGCGCTGGTTCAAGCGGGTGCTACATCCGAGGCGGCTGCTCGAGGTCAAGCATCAAATCGATCAGCGTGGAGTCTTGGTGTTGCTCGCTGCACGCTTCATTCCTGGAACGCGCACGCCAGTCATCACCATGTGCGGACTCATGCACATGGCGTGGTGGAAGTTTCTTGTTGTTGAACTCTCGTGCGTCGTGATCACGGTGCCGCTGCAGATGCTTGTGGGCGTTGTCGGCGCGCGCGCCGCGAAGCAGGCTGGAGTGACAGACCTCACCCACCAGGCGCTGCTCGGGCTCGCGTTCACAATTGGCTTTGTGGTGCTGATGTACTTCGCGCATTTGTGGATTCGAGCGCGCAAGTCGAAAGAGCGGGCTCCCCGTGCGCCAGCAAAGTGGCTGCGGCTCTATCAGGCGACGGCGAGGCTGATTCCACGACGACACGCACGCGAAACGCCGCCAGCGTGAGTGACGGGCAACGCTGCGTTGCGTTGCGCAGCGTGATTCTTGCCGTTAGACTCAAAGACTCGGAGTTACTCGGGCGAGTACTCAAGTGGTCAACGAGGACAGACTGTAAATCTGTTGGCTTCGCCTTCGAAGGTTCGAATCCTTCCTCGCCCATTCATCTTCACTGACTGGCATCGCACGCGACACCGTGGGGGCGCTCTTGAACGCAAAGTGACACTGCGATACCGTCTTGGTTTCTGGGTCGGACTTCGCTCGCGTCTCGTACTGACCGACACCACCACCCACCCCTTGGAGTCATCCCATGAAGAACATCTCAACTGGCACCGGTATCGCTTTGCTCGCAGGAGCAATCGTCGCGTTTCCATTGCTGAACCGCATCAGCTCAATCGACCACGCAGCGCACGCGAGCAGTGCAATGACTGCGCTCGCGAGCGCCGCGATGGCACAGACACCGGCAGAGCCGACGATCGTGTGGTATTCGGTGGGAGGTGGCGCGTCAGATGCCGGATTCACGGTGTGGCGAGCATGGTCCGATGGCACTGTCGAGTATCGCCGCGTGAGAGACAACGCTGGCGCCTTCGGGACAGCCTGCTCCGCGACAGCCGGCCCATGCGTTTCACTCTGGTTCCGCGTGAATGATCCAGCGCAGGGCTACGCCGCCGCATCAGACACCAACGCCGATGAACAAGTGGATGGTGCTGACCTCGGCATCATGCTCGCTCAGTGGGGTCCAGCTCCGCGGGTCGGCATCCCGCCTTCAGACTGCCCGCTCAACTTGATCAACCCCTGAACGACTGGTCGAGCCGCTCTCCACTGACCGCTGCGGCTCACCGCGATCCAGGGAACGATTCGACGTAGCGAATCTTGAAGTCGCCGAGCGCCTTGACCTTCTGAATCTTGAAGTCCGGCAGTGCCGTCACAATCTGCCACTTTCCGGCTGAGTTTGGAAACACCGAGACCTCCTGCACGCGAAGGTCTTCGAGCGCGGTGACGACTTCAACTTTGTAGTCGGCGAGTGCGGTGACATACTGAATCCTGCCAAAAACCTTGCTCACATCTGGTTTCGCTGGCGCGACGGTGATTCCCGCGACCGGAGTGAGCGAGAGCGCGACAACGGCGAGAAATGGCATACGAACGAGGGCCTTGATCATGATGCGATCCTCCGCGGAAGGGGTGCGTCTAGGCGATCAGTCGATCGTACATCGAGGCATCGCCGCTCAGTAGCCTTTTGTCTGCATGACGCCAATCGATCCAGTGATGCCGTTCCTTGTCGGACTCGCAGTTGGACTCATCCTGCTCATTGCCTTCGTGGTGCACTCGTCGCTTGCGCGGCGCGACGAGATCGCCGCGGCGCGCACGCAAAGCGTCAATCAAAGTCGCAGCACCCTCAAGGGACGAATCGCCGAACAGATGGCTCCCCTGCTGCCTGGGTTCGAGTACTCCCCTTCCGATGCGAAGTTTCTCGGAGACCCGATCGACTACATCGTGTTCGACGGGCTCACCGCCGCGCGCGATGGTGACGGTGACCTCGAGGCGATCGAACTGGTGCTCATTGATGTGAAGTACGGCAAGGCCGATCTGTCGAAGTATCAGCGCGCGATCGCGCGTGCCGTCGAGGCAGGTCGCGTGCGATTCGAAGTAGTACGAATCGATACCGATCACTCCGTGACTACAGTGCAGTTCGCTCGGGGCACACGGGGCGAACGATGAGACCGGCGCCGCCTCGCTAGTGGCTCAATTGAAGTGGCGACTCCACGCCACCGAACACATTATTGTCGGCGGGCGTCACGAACTCACGAGTCACGAAGATGCTGGGTGTTGGGGACGAATCGGGCGGAAGCTCATGCACAACAAACTTGTGCGTCCATTGAAAGTCGCCAATGCCATTGTCGGCAGCGGTCAGAGTCGCCTTGCGCATCGCCTGGTACACGAGAAGGTCGTACTTCTGCTCCTCGCAATTCTTGTTCACCTCTGTCGCCCCCCCGATCTTTCCATTCGCATCGGTCTTCGCCGAGTACGGTCGTGGCGTGAGGATGTACAACGCGTTTCCCTTGCCTTTGTCGTACCCCATACCCTTCTCTCCGATGACGCAAGGGGACCGCTTGTTGTTGATCTCATCCTTGATGCTCTGTGAGTTCAGAAGATCAAGGAGGGCGCGCTGGTCGCCTACGTTTTCATTCAGCCCTTCGCCCGTCCAGCAGACGAGGGTGGATCCTCCCCCTGCATCAATGAGCGTGTGAGCGTCGGCAAGATCGCGCAGTTGCCGCGACATCTGCCCGACCATCTCGCATCCATTATTGGCAAGCAGGAGGATGGACGTGATCGAATCCTTGTACTTCACGATGAATGGCAGCACAGTGTCAAATGGGTTTGCAGTCGCCCATCCACCCGCGTCGATTTGGGGGTTGATGACGATCACGCGCGAGACTGGCGCGATGTTTTGGGCCGTCACGATCGCGGGCAGCTCGTCACGCAATCGCAGCGCCTGTTGTTCTCCGACTGGCGACAGGCAGTGTTGGAAAGTCTTCACGGTCGTCGTCGCGTCGATTGAGTCGGTGACCTTGTTCGCCCCTTTGAAGGCTCGGACTGGCGGCAGATTGTTGTGCGCTGGCCAGTTTGGGGCAACCGCTTTCCATGTTTCGCTGAGGGCGCCCTTCTTGGGATCCGCCACGACGCACGCGTCGTGGTCCACACCGTGACGGATCACGATGATCGCTTGACGCGCAGCCGCACCGTTCGTCCCTTCGATGGGAGCCTGGGCGAAAGACCTCTCAACGCTGGTCAGCACGAGTGCACTGAAGGCGGCAATGAACATTGCGGCGCGCACTGCAATAAACGGGAAACGAGGTCTCATCGCGGACTCCTTCATATGAGGTTGTGTGAACACTGTTCCAAACTTGCGAAGTCAGTGTATGGACTCATGCGGGAATCGCTGTGCCCGAGTTCGCGAGTAGCGCACTGTAGAGCGACTGCAGTCGCTCAGTGATTGGACCGCGCGCGCCGGTGCCGACCGGATGGCCATCGAGCGTTCCAACGGCGGTGAGTCCTCCCAGGGTGCCCGTCACGAACATCTCGGTCGCGTCGCGCGCTTCTTGAGGCCGCACGCGTCGCTCTCGACAACAAATCCCAGACGCAGCGCAGAGTTCGATGACATGACCACGGGTGATTCCTGCGAGGCACTGATCAGCGATCGGGGTCGAGACATCGACCCCCTCGACGATGAACACATTCGTGGCGTTGGTCTCAGCGAGAAACCCATTCACGTCGAGCATGAGCGCGTCATCGGCGTCTGCCGCGTTCGCCTCGAGCTTGGCCAATATGTTGTTGAGCAGGTTGTTGTGATGAATCCGCGAATCAAGGCAGTGCGCATCGTTTCTCTGGGTACGCGCGGTGATCAGTGAAATGGGCTTCGCCGGATCGAGCGGCCTTCCGCGCGTGTCGGCGTTGGACTTCCACTCAGGCAAGACGATCAGGCAACAGCCAGACTGGTTGTTGCGGGGATCCATCCCCGAAGTCACCTTGCGGCCGCGCGTGAGCGTGAGTCGAACGTGCGCGCCATCGCGCATGCCGTTGCGCTTCAGGCAAGTCATCAGTGCGTCGGTGACCTCGGTCGCCGATGGGACACCGCAGAATCCCAGTGCCTGTGCTGAAGCGAACAACCGTGCGAGATGGCGGTCGAGGCTGAAGACGCGCCCGTTGGCGACCCGCAGACCTTCCCACACCGCGTCGCCGCCTTGCACTGAACTGTCGAAGACAGAGACTTTGGCCTGATCGCGCGGCAGTAGTTCGCCGCCAACATGCACCACGATCGTCGCGTTGCGGGGATCGCTCATCTCGCCCCTCCAACTCGCGCGCAGATCGCCGCAGTGCGAAGACGCTCGTAGTGAGGACGGCATTCCTCGATGAGGCGCGTGAGGTGCGGCGCAGTCGCTGGGACCCTCGGTCGCCACGCTTCAAATCCAGTGGAGCGGTGCACGTTCTCGTACCAGTGGGGTGCCCACACCCCGTCGCAGGACTTCGGTCCCGAGGGCCACGAGAGCATCGCACCGTCCCACGGAATGCCTGTTTGCTCGCAAAGTTGCCGCAGCACACCTTCGGGGTCGAGCAGCAGTTCTTTCGCGTCCAGTACGACTGGGGACTGCCCCTTCGCGCACAGTTGCGCGAGCAGTTGGGCCTGCACCGCGATTCCCACATCGCCAAGAGTCGGCGCCGCGAGTTGCTTCGCGAGTGTGACGACCACCTCAGCGGGGTCGCGAATCAGCAGCACATTCGTGGTCTTCGTCAGGAACGAGCGTTCGAGTTCGACCAGGTGATGGGCCATGTGCTTTTGAAAGCTGACCGATCGTTCGCAGGGACCAAGGACGATCTCGCGCACCACACGCTCGCCGTCGCAGTCCACCGCGTTCATCACCTCGGCTCTTCCAGGATGGTCAGCGCCAGTCACTCGCAGGTAGTGCCCGTAGAGGGGTTCGTCGACAACCTGCGTGTCGGCGCGTTGATTGAACGAGTACATCAGCGCGGTCGAGACGTTTCGCGGACCAGACCAGAGGCACAGGCGATGCATGGCGAGGTTGTAGTCGACAGAGGCAGCGATAGGATCGCCTCGTGGCAACGAACCCGACTCTCGATCGAGCGATCACCGACGCTCAAAGTGGGCGACTTTCACAGGCATTGGCGTCGGTTCGGCTTCTCGTACAGCGAAAACCGAGCGATCTCGAAGCAACCCAAGTTTTTGCGATGCTGCTGCTCTGGTCTGGATCGCTCGCGCAGGCACTTCACCACTTTGAGCGATGCATCGCAGTGTCACCTCGTGTCCCAGCATTTCGAAACAATTTCGCAAACGCACTGGTGAGTGCGAACCGCATCGCAGAGGCTGCCGCACAGTTTCGAGCGGCAATCGAGATTGATCCGTCGTACTCCCAGGCATATCTGGGCCTCACACTCGCACTCGCCCAGAGTGGTGAGATGGATGGTGGCATCGAGATGGGAAAGCGTGGGCTTGCACTTCGCCCCGATTGGCCTGAACTCTCACGAAACCTCGCAAGCGTGCTGAAAGATGCGGGCCGAGTCGATGAGGCTCTTGAACTCTTCGCACGCGCGATCGCCAATCATCCGCACGATGCTGGGCTGCGCTCAGGCTCACTCTGGGCGCTCAACTACACCGACCGTAGCGTCGACGAGGTCGCACACGCGCACCGCGAGTACTCGCAGTGTGTTCGCGCAGGTGGCGTTCGAGCAGCGACGAAACCAGTACCTGATCGACCGCTTCGAATCGGCATCCTTTCGGGAGACATGCGAACTCATTCCGTGGGTTACTTCGCTGAGCCATTCATGCGTGCGCTGCCAGACCAGAGCCACCTCGCCATCTTCTCGACTGGGAAGCCAGATGCACACGACTTGATGCGCAAGCGATTCCAAGGACTCGCGCATGAGTGGGTCGAGGCATTCTCAATGGACGATGCCACGCTCGATCATGCGATTCGATCTCGTGCGATCGATGTTCTCGTCGAGTTGGGAGGCCATTCGTCGGGTGGGCAACTCACGGCACTCGATCAATGTCCCGCGCCGGTGATCGTGACAGCGATCGGCTATCCCAACACCACAGGACACCCAGCCGTCGGCTGGCGAATCGTTGACTCGATCACAGACCCTCTCGAGAGCGATGCGCAGTGCACTGAACGGCTCGTGCGCCTCGACCCGTGCTTCTTGTGCTACGACCCGCCCGCGGACGCGCCGCAACCTTGCATGCCGGCGGCTGAGGCACCCATTACATTTGGATCGTTCAATGTGACACCGAAAGTCTCGGCGAGGACGATCGCGCTGTGGAGCGAGACGATGCAGCAACTTCCAACTTCGCGCCTCCTTTTGAAGAGTCGTTCCATGGGTGATCCTGGGATACGTGCAGCGCTGCTCTCGAAGTTCGAACGCGCTGGAATCGGCCCCGAACGAATCGACCTCATCGCCTACACCCCATCGCTCACCGATCACTTGAATCTGTACTCGCGCGTGCACCTCGCGCTCGACACAACTCCCTACAACGGCACGACGACCACCTGCGAGGCGCTCTGGATGGGCGTGCCGACGATCGCGCTGCTCGGTGATCGACACTGCGCTCGCGTCAGCGC
>SYHM01000034.1 GCA_005799205.1 Planctomycetia bacterium
GTCGTCGTCGTCAGCATCGTCCTCATCATCATCATCCTCATCATCCTCATCCTCGTCGTCGGTGCCTTCGAGCACGGCATTCGGAAGCAGGTCCTCAGTACTGTCGCCGGCATCGTCGTCGTCGTCATCATCGAGGTCATCGTCGGCATCGGTCGGCTCTTTGTCGGGATCACTGACGGTCTTGGTGCCGTCCTCATCCTCGCCGAATCCATCCTCGTCGCCAAACTCCTCGTCGCCGAAATCGTCCTCCTCCTCGAGATCAAACTCCTTTTCCTCATCTTCGTCGTACCCCGCGACCACAGGCATGCGCGATCGCCGGGACGCGAGTTCTTGCGCTGGCGCGAGCGACCAATCAAGTTTCGAGACTGCAATAGCGACCATTCGAATGAAACTCCTCTTCGTGCGGGGGTGATGGGGGCGAGGGAATATCTCCGCTGCACCGCAGGCTGTCAACCCCCGTGCGGAACGGGAATTGCCAGGGTCGACTGCGAACCGCTGAGCAGCAGCCAGCCATCCACAATCTGCATCCGTTCGATGCGGTTGTCGGTGAACTCGAGATCGAGCTCGAGCGCGGGTCCGGCAATGCGTCCGCCATCACCCCAGCCGAGTCGATGAATCAAAAGTTGCGACGCAACGCGAGCCAAGCCCACATCGCGGGGCTCAGTTCGGTCAGGCTGTTCAACGGCGACGATCACGGACGCGCAGGGTGATACGGTGTGAATCCGTCGCGTTCCGTGAAGACCCGACGACCCAATTGCTTCGCCGTGTAATGAGAAGAGATCGACTCCACCGCTCGTCCAAGCAACGATGCACTCCCCCACGCGGAACCAACGGCGCGGCCCTTCAGCAATCGGCCTTGGTTTGGTAGGTACGAATTTCGCATCATCAATCGAGCCCGTTTGCCAGTTGAGAATCGTCGTACGGTCTGTCGCATCGGCGACCACGAGGTTGAAACCAAGTGCATCACATCGAACACTTCCACGAAGTCGCGCGTTGATCGCATGCCAACGCATCCCCACTGCCGCGCCGACGATCTGCCAGCGGCCCACCCCTCGAGTGGTTCCGAAGGCGACCTCTCCAGCCCCGTGCACTTGAACCCACCGCACTGGCTCGTCGCTCGGCGCTGGCAACTCTGCGATCACCAATCCAGTGCGGATGTCCAATGCAACCAGCCACGAGGTGCGCGAGTCTGCCGAACTACGTGTGCCACTCACGACGACGATTGTTTCTCCTGCATCAGCACAGACAATCTCATCGAGTGAATGCTGCGCCAACCAGCGTGGAAGACCATCCCCCACCCCGAACGCAGCAAGTGCGCCATCTGGGCGGGCAACAACCATGTATTCGCGCCCACCCAGAACCATGCATTCACTTCGCTGTGCAAGGCCACCGCCACCTGGGACCGCGCCGGCGAGGTCGTCGAGCATCCACCGTCGCTCCCCGCCATCGTCGATCCACTGTGCAGCGAGCTTTTCTCGATCGCGTTGCTCGATCAGAATGACCCCATCGCGCATTGGAATGACGAATGGCATTTCCCCAAGCAGTTGCGTCGCCCACCGAGGCGCGAGGGTTGGTGTCGAGACACATCGAAGATGTCCATCTGCGACGAGATAGGCGCGACTTCGAAAGTCGAGCGAGGCGCCAACATCTCGTACCGGTGCAAGAACCCCCGGCAATCGCTGCGCCACAAGTGACGCAGACTCTGGCGAGGCGCCCTGCGTGCTCCCCCAACGGGATCGGCCCGCGACGAGCCCCGCTGCTGGCGAGGCTTCAAGAAACTGCGCCGCCGTGATTCCTCGATGCGACGCCAACTTGACGTTCGCGCCTGCAATGACCGCTGCATCACACAGTTGCGCGGCAGTGATTTCAAGGTCAGATTGACTCATGAGCGTGACGGCTCTGTCGAGAATCTCGGCAATCAGGTCGTCGTCCCCAGTCGAGATGGCCGTGTTCACCGCGGCAGCAGCATCACCCGCTCCGAGTGCGTTCTCTCGTGCACTCATGCGAAGCCCGCAAGCAGTCATCCATGCGCGAGCCGCCGAGTTGGTGCATGGATTTTGCGCTGAGAATGCCTCGAGTTGACTCGCTGTCGCCCCAGTGGGCGGGATCGCCTCGCTCTCAAAGGCTTGTGCAGGCGCTCTGGACGAGTGCGCGATCGCTTCGAGACGTTGGAGTGCTGCATCGGACCCGCTCTGGCGCAGATCGATGCTCCCTGTCGTGAACTGTGAGAGTGTTGCGTTCGCGACGGCCTCATTCTTGAGCACTGCCCTCCACGATGCAATCGCCCGCACCACGCGATCGGATCGTGAGAACCAATCGCCCTGCGCCAAGAGCACTGCAGCGCGCTCGCTGGAGTCTTCGAGCGCCGTGATGATCGCTTCAAACAGTGTGTCCGACTCATCGCGCCCAAGCAGGCCGCTCGTCGCCGCGCGTACCAGCAGGTCGACCAGGCGCGCGCGACGATCGCCCTCGTCCCGCACATTGTCTAGTTTGAGATGGGCCAACGCCGTGGCCTTTCGAAGCAGCCCAGCATCTTGTGATTGGAGCGCGAATGCGATCAGTCCCAGAGTCGCATCGACATCGCTCGCTTGCGACTCAACCGCATCGATGAGAATCTCGCGGGCGCGACGCGAGTCCATAAACACTTCGAGTGACGAATTCGTCGCAGCCGCGATTATTCCATCGCGCGCAACGATGTTGGCTGGCCCCTCACACGGAATCGTTGAGACGACGCTGCCATCGTCTCCAGCAAGCAGGAGTGCGCGAGACAGGAGCGGCACGATGAGCGCGACTCGTCCATCACTGGTCGATCCCACCTGGACGCGCCCCCGCATTCCTGCTCGACCGACAAGGGACGCGATCGAGTCATCTCCTGCAACACCCGTGAACTTCCAGATTGGGGTTCGAAGGTCGCTCACGCGAAAGGCATGAATGCCTTCCCCCACTGCGAAGATCAGCGTGCGACTTGCATCGGTCAGCAGGTACCGCGCAACCCCCCACGCGGTCCCAGCCCCCACGGGGATCGCGTCGAGTTCGCTTCCATCGTCAATCGATAGCAATTGCGCATGCGCTCCCCCTGGTGCGAGCGTGATCACACCTCGCGAGGTCACGATCGCGCCTCCCATCTCCCATGGCATCAGTTCGAGTTGCACATCACGAATCGGCACTGCATCTCGTCGAATCCAGTTGATTCGGCCGTCGATCGCATCGATCGACGCGGTCGTTCCAGCGCCAGTCGAGACGAACACCGTCGACTTGTCGACTACAGGCGATGTGTATGGGCGGGTTCCCGCAGAGCGGATGCCAGGTGCGGCGCCGACAGGGGTCATCCATTCAATCACTCCCGTGTCGAGATTGACTCCGATGACACTGGACACGGTTTCGAGGCGCGCTGTGACCTTCCGACACAAGAGCACAACCGTGTTTCCAACCACGGTCGGAGCGCCATATAAGAACAGGTCGCGAAACTCAGATTGCTCTGAGAAGCGATCGGGAGTCACCTCCCACATGCGCCGCCCCGTCAACAGGTCGAGGCACATGAGTCGCCCGCCTCCGCTTCGCTGAGATCCCAGCGCATGCCCTGAGAGGGCAAGGACGCGGTCGCCTGCAACGACGACCGCCTCGAGATCACCTGCGAGCAGATCACTTCTTGGCGCATTCGGTGCGCCCAGCAGCTGATACCAGCGAGGCAGGTGGGAATACGCCTCGTACGCGCGGAGCACATATCCCTCATTCACGAGCACGAGTGCGCCATCAACCGTGGGGATCGACACCAGCAACCGGCCACTTGACGATGCACCCTCCGAACCCGCGGCTGACACGAGTCCCTCCTCGATCGACTGCATAAGCCGCGAATCGAGCGACTGCTCGAGAGGCTCACTCCAGAGCAACACGGGGTCGGTTGGGATCGCTCCAAACTGCGCGGGAGCCAGAGGATTGGCGACTTCGCGTGATGTGGCGATCGGAGTGCTCGTGGCCTGCGCGAGCGCATCGCTGAGGGTTCGAAGCGCAGGGTCGCTCGAAGTCTTGAGCTCGTTGATGACCCTCAGCACCGATGCGGCATCGCCCCGCCCCCAGGCAGCCATCGCCATGAGCGCTGAGTGGATTGTTGGGTCGAGTGCATCACGATCGGGATGGTCTGCGATGGAGTTCAGAAGATCTTGCGCCTGCTCAAAGTGAGCTCGCTCGATGGCCCGTTGAGTCTCCCGAATGGCGCACTGGATTCCTGGGGCAGTCAACAGGCGCGTTTCAAGGAGGACGCGATCGTCGCCCGCGCGCGCAAGGCGCTCAGCCTCTCCAGTCTGCGACGATCGAAACCGCTCGAGTACCCGTGGGTGCGTCCGAAGAAAATGCTCCGCTGCCTGGCGGCCATCCACAAACACATCGGCCTGACTGCCAGAGCGCACGAGCTTCCGCCCAAACTCATCGAGAACGCGACTCACCAGTCTCGCCGCTTCAGCGGGGTTGTTTATGGCGTGATCCTCTGCCTGCGCAAGTAACTGCTGCGCGGTGGGCGAATCATCGACGGCGACGACTGCAGACTCTTGCGCACCCGCGCGAGCAGACAAGAATGCGCCACAGGCAATCCAGAGCACGCCTATGCACCACGGCGATCGAAGCACTCTACGGACGCTGCACTTCATGTCCACATCGTATGCCTCCCGTGGGTAGAGTTCGCACACATGCGCGCTCCATTGACCCTCTCTCTCGCCGCGATTGCCATGCTTGGAGGGTGCGTGACGAACCCTGAGATTCGAGTTCGCACGCTCGAGCAGGTCTCAACAGGTCCGACGGCAGATGAGTACGCACTGCACATCGAGCTGCGCAATCCGACCGATTCTCCGATGGTGCTCGACCGGTGGCAGTATTCGATGTCAACCAATCGTGGCAGTTGGCAGACGGAGTGGATCGCCAGTCAAACACTTCCAGCCCGTTCCGTCACTGAGCAGGTGTTGCCAGTGGTCCTCGTGCACGCTCCGGATTCAACAGAGATCACTTCGTGGCGCGTCACCGGAAATCTACGATTCCTCCGGCCAGGGCAACTTGCCGAAACGCTCTTTGATCTTGGGGTCAGCCGCCCCGACGCGGACTTCTCGGGTGCTGGCGGCTCGGTGTCGGTCGGAGCTGAGGCGCCGGCGGTGAATTCGGCAATGCCGACTCCATAACGTTTTCGGTGTCACCGCGGCTACGCGCCAGTTGAGCAAGTGCATCGTTCATCAGTCGCTGATGCAATCCGAGGCTCCGAGGATCGTCTGCTGAAAGCTCTCCCTCGTGGACTCGCTCATAGCCGCCATCTGAATTGAGGGTCCACGATTGCCGGACATCCCCGAGGGCATACTCCAAGGCCGCCCAGAGGGTTCTTCGGTGTTCCAACTTTTCGATCGGAGTCGCGGCTTCCACCCGCGTTTGAAGGTTGCGATACATCCAATCGGCACTGCCGATATAGAACTCACCGTCAAGAGGTTCGTCGCGACCCGCACCGAAGTAGAAGATGCGGCTGTGTTCGAGAAAGCGACCGATGATCGAGCGCACCCGGATGTTATCTGAGAGACCTGCAACCCCAGGGCGAATACAGCAGAATCCGCGCACGATGAGATCGATCTGGACGCCCGCATTGCTCGCACGGTAGAGGGCATCCATCACCCCTCGATCTTCGATCTGGTTCATCTTTGCGATGATCCGCCCACGCTTCCCACTCGTCTGCAACTGGGTTTCTCGCTCGATGAGTTCAAGAAACTTCTTCTTCATTCCCACGGGAGCGATCAGCAACTTGTTGAACTTCGTCTGCCGCGATCGACCCGTCATGTAGTTGAAGAGGCCCATGAGGTCTTCGGTGATGAGTGGATCGCTCGTCAGGATGCCGAAGTCCTCGTAAATGCGTGCAGTCTTGGCGTTGTAATTCCCCGTGCCGATATGGCCGTAGCAGCGAATTCCTTCGGCCTCTTGTCGGACCACAAGTGCGGTCTTGGTGTGCGTCTTGAGCCCGATGACTCCATACGCCACATGAATTCCCGCGTTTTCGAGTTTGCGCGCCCACTCGATGTTGCGCGCTTCATCAAACCTCGCCCGCAGTTCGACGAGCACCGCAACCTGCTTGCCGCTCTCGGCGGCTCGAATCAATGCTGCAATGAAGGGACTATCTCCTGAGGTTCGATAGAGCGATTGCTTGATACAGAGCACCTTCGGGTCATCCGCAGCTGCCTTGATAAAGCGTTCGACTGTGAGATCGAAACTCTGATAGGGGTGGTGCACAAGTATGTCACCCTTGCGAATCTGTGAAAAGATGTTGCCTCCAGCATCGTCGCCAATCTCTGGCGGAGCAAGTGGAGTCCAGCGCGAGTACTTCAGCGCTGGAAGATCAATGTCAGCGATCGACTCGAGGATGCCGTAATCGGTGAGACCCTTGGTCTCATACATGTCCTCCGCGCCGACATCGAGTTCTTCCATCAAGAAGCGGAGGATTCGTGGGCTCGCCCCCGCAGCAACCTCAAGCCTCACGACCCGAGCGAACTTTCGCTCCTTCAGCTTCTGCTCGACAGACTCGAGCAGGTCGTCCGAGTCTTCGCGCTCTGCTTCGATCTCAGCATCGCGGGTCACACGAAATGGAAGAACCTGGAGGATTTCCATCCCTGGGAAGAGCCCCTCGAGATTGTGCTCGATGATCTCTTGGATCGCGATAAATCGTCGGCCGTTTCGAAATGCGTAGAGCCGGCTCGGTGACTCAGGCACCTTCACTCGCGCGAACATCGTCTCGGGCTCTCCAGGCCGCCGGACAACCAGTCCGAGCGAGACACTCATGTTGGAGATGAACGGAAAGCGATGGCCAGGATCGACCGCAAGTGGCGTGAGGATTGGAAACACGTTCCGCCGGAACCACGCTTCGGCCTCGGCTCGCTCTGACTCGCAGAGGTCCGTCCACTCGAGCAAGTTCACACCGGCTGCGCTGAGTTGTGGAAGCAACTCGTCGCGAAGGATGCGCGACTGCTGCGCATCGAGATCGAGCACGCGGGTGCGCACCTTGTGCAACACCTCAGCCGGTGTCAGTGGTTCATACATCGACACTCCCGAACCGGACTCAATCGCATGCCGCAGCGCTCCAACACGCTTCATGTAGAACTCGTCCAGATTGCGCGAGTAGATCGACATGAACCGAACGCGCTCGAGCAGCGGTGTCGCCGAATCGCTGCACATTGCCAGCACGCGCGCGTTGAACTCAAGCCACGAGTGGTCGCGATTCAAGAACCGCGCTGGGTCGGCGGCCCCTTCTCCAGCCATTCCATCTGGCGCAGGATCGAGATTGGGTGAAAAGTGCTGCACTGTGGGACTCAGGGGCTCTCGCTCTTGTGCGAAGGTACATATCTCGCGGCGCATCCTGGCGCCTCGGTCACTCGCACCGACTGAATCCGAACGCGCGCGGCAATTCGCTGGCTCATTTCGATGGCGATGTGCTGGGCAACTGCTTCTGCGGTGGGATTTCGGCGATCGAAGGGAGGCGTTTCATTGAGGTTGCGAGAGGCCAACGGTCGCAGCACTTCGTTGAGCGCCGACTCGAGTTCGTGAAAATCACACGCCAGGCCATCCTCATCGACGGTCGCTGCCTCGACTACGAGGTCAACCTGCCAGTCATGCCCATGAAGCGGTTCTTGCTCGCCGCGAATTCGGATGGAATGCGCTGCTGAAAATGTGCGGCGCACTTCGAGTTCGAACATATTTTGAGTATAGCCCTCGGCGACTCGCACGCAGTGCGCGACGGCGGTTGATCAGCCCCTGCTAGAGTCCCCTTCGTGGAAGAAGCTCCCTTGATGCTGTCTGTCTCTGGTGCTCGCGGGCTCGTTGGAAAGTCGATGACACCTGAAGTCGCCCGTGATTTTGCACGCGCATTCACAGGCCATCTTCGATCCGTGCGTGATGCACGCTCGCCGTCGACGATCGTGCTTGGTCGAGATGGCCGAGCCTCTGGCACAGCGCTCGCGCGCGCTGTGGCGGATGGGGTGACTTCGAGCGGTTTCGATCTCGTCGACCTCGGCATCGTGGCGACTCCGACGGTTGGCTTGATGATTGGCCACCTCGGCGCTGTCGGTGGAATCATGATCACCGCGAGTCACAATCCAATCGAATGGAATGGACTCAAGACCCTTAACTCCGATGGGCTAGCTCTGCCAAGCCCAGACGCGAATGCTGTGATTGGCCGCTTTCGTTCGGGTGCTGCGGATGCCCCGTGCGCGCGAGGGTGTGCAACGACCCGAGACGATGGCAACGCGACACATGTCGCGCGTGTGCTCGCTGAGGTCGATTCTGCAGCGATTCGATCGAAATCTTTTCGCGTTGCGCTCGACAGCGTCAACGGGGGCGGATCGGTCGCGGGAGGATTGCTGCTTCAAGCGCTCGGCTGTGAAGTCGTACACCTCAACGCGCAGCACACGGGAGTGTTTGCCCACACACCTGAACCACTCGAAGTAAACCTCGGGCAGTTGATGTCGACTGTTGCAGGCGATGGTTCGATCTCGGTCGGGTTCGCGCAAGACCCCGATGCGGATCGACTCGCGCTCGTCGACGAGACTGGACGATTCGTCGGCGAGGAATACACACTCGCGCTATGCGCGCTACGACTCTTGCAGCGACACGGGTCGGGGGTGCTCGCGACAAACCTATCGACATCGCGGATGATCGACGCCATCGCGTCACGCTTCGCTGGCGCGCGTGTCGTTCGCACTGCGGTCGGAGAGGCAAATGTCGTCGCCGGCCTGAGGCCTGCGAATGGCATCGGCGGCGGCGAAGGTAATGGCGGATTCATTTGGCCGCGCATTTGTTGGGTGCGCGATTCGCTCTCTGCGATGGCGCTCGTCCTCGAATTGATGACACACGAAGGCAAGTCGTTGAGTGAACTCGTTCGAGGGATTCCACGCTATGCCATGGTCAAGCAGAAACTGGACTTGCAAGCCATCGGAGGCTGCGCCGCTGTCGCGCCAGCGCTCGATAAGGTGGCGGCCTTTTTTCACAGCGACCCTCTTGCACGAATTGATCGCACCGATGGGATTCGCGTCGACCTTGCGGCGGGATGGGTGCATTTGCGAGCGTCGAATACCGAGCCGATCATCCGCGTGATTGCTGAGGCGTCTGACGTTTCGGCTGCGAACGAGCTCTGCGCGCGCTGTCGGCGCGCGGCGGGAATTCAGTAGTTCGCCCACGAGTTCGTAGACTCCGCCGATGCTCACATTCGCAGGCGCGTATACCGCACTCGTCACACCGTTCACGCGCGATGGTTCTGCTGTCTCAATCGAGCGGCTTGAGCAGCAGATCCAGTTTCAGGCCGAGGGTGGCGTGCGTGGTGTCGTCCCATGCGGAACGACTGGTGAAGCACCGACGCTCGATGAGCGCGAGCACATCGCAGTGGTTGAGTGCGCCGTACGAGTCGGACGACCGCTCGGCCTGCAAGTCATCGCGGGTGCGGGGAGCAACTCAACGTCTCATGCGATCCATCTTCATCGGCTTGCGGCCTCGCTCGGCGCGCACGCAGCACTGCAAGTGGCCCCCTACTACAACAAGCCATCGCAGGAGGGGCTTTATCAGCACTTCATGGCGATCGCCGACAGCTGCGACCTCCCTGTCGTTCTTTACAACATTCCTGGCCGGAGTGCCGTCACGATCGCCCCCACAACGATTGAACGACTCGCGTCGCATCCCAATATCGTCGCCCTCAAAGAGGCAACTGGATCGATGGACTCAGCGAGTGAAGTGCGTAAGCGCTGCTCGATCGCCGTGCTTTCGGGTGACGACTCGCTCACGGCGAGTTTTGCGGCCGTTGGAGCCGTGGGAGTGGTGAGCGTTGTCTCAAACATCGTGCCGGACCGCATTGCACGACTCTGTCGGGCGATCGCGATGAACGACTTCGCTGCACTTCGAGCGCTGCATGATGGGCTCTTCTCGCTGTCGCGCGGACTCTTGAGCCTCGATGTCAATCCAGTCCCCCTCAAGTGTGCAATGGAGCTGCTCGGACGAGATAGTGGAACCGTTCGACTTCCTCTCGTTCGCGCGAGCGACTCAGTTCAATCAACTGTTGCGGCTCTGCTCGCCGAGGCGCAGGTCATGAGCCTCGAACCGCATGCGGGTCGCGCGTGAGTGCTTCCGAGCCAAACGATTCTCTCTCGGCACACCTTGATGGGGCTCCCGAACTACCGTTCAAGCTCGCAGTCCTCGTCTATCTCTACGATCATGAGAATCGCATCTTGATGCTGCATCGAGCCAAGCCACCGAATCCATTGATGCATTCTCCCATCGGTGGAAAGATAGAGTTTCACCGCGGTGAGTCTCCGCACGAGTGTGCGCTCCGAGAGATCTGGGAAGAGGCAGGCGTGACGCTGACCTACGACGACATTCGCCTCTTCGGGATCGTCTCAGAGAGGGCATACAGCGGAGAGCACCACTGGATGATCTACCTCTTCGAGTCAACCGCACCGATCGATTCGCGCGCCGTCACGCGCATGCAGTTTGACGAGGGACATCTCGAGTGGATTCCAGTCGATAGGGTCTCACAACTCGAGCTGCCTGAAACCGACCGGAGGGTGATGTGGCCGCAGGCACAGCGTCATCGAGGCGGGTTTTTCATGGTGCAAATCGATTGCACCAAACACCCGTTCGATTTTCGGATTGTGGAAAGCGCTCCAGGAGTGGCGGATTCTCTCAACGAAACGCGCAGAACGAACGCATCTCACTGACCGCGACGCGCAGTCCGACGAACAGCGACCTGCTGACAATTGCATGCCCGATGTGAAGCTCGTGCAATCCACCAAGTGCTGCGACGGGCGCGACGTTCTCGTAGTGGAGTGCATGCCCCGCATTGAATCGCATTCCAGCTGCGATGACACGCCTCCCCGCGTCGCTCACCTTGTCGAGCTCTGCGCGCGCAAGCGTCCCGAGTGCCCCTTCACTGTGATACGCATGCGCGTAGGGTCCCGTGTGAATCTCGCAGATCGCTACTCCAAGCTGCGCCGCGGCCTCGATCTGCCTCGGATCGGCATCCACAAACAGGCTCGTCTCGATTCCGCCGGAGTGCAGTGCCGCAACAACATCGACCAGCATGGCGGCGTGCTTGACAACATCGAGTCCTCCCTCGGTCGTCACTTCCTGACGCCCCTCAGGAACAATCATCGACGTGCGCGGGCGGATCCGCCGAGCCATTTCGACCATCTCGTTCGTCGCAGCCATCTCGAAGTGCAGCGGAATCGTGACTGCTGACTGAACGGCGAATAGATCGTCGTCGTGCACATGTCGACGATCTTCTCGAAGGTGCATCGTGATGCCATCGGCACCAGCGAGTTCGACCTCACGCGCGGCAGCGACAAGACTTGGTTCCCATGTGCGCCGCGCCTCCCGGACCGTAGCGACATGATCGATGTTCACGCTGAGTTGCGGCACGGGGCTATGCTAGGGATGTGCCATCCTTCGAAGTCAAACTCGGCGAATTGCAGACAGCTCTCTACGAACAAGGCGATCGTGTGCTTGGCATGGTCTCGCTTGCGATCGAGGCGTATTTCGAGCACGATGACGCGAAGGCGCGCCGAGTCATACACCTTGATGATGAAATCGACCGTGTCGATGTCGCGATAGAACGAGCGTCGATTCCCCTCCTGACGATGGGACAAACTGACGAACATGCGATTCGACAGGTACTCACAATTGTGAAAGTCAATAACGAACTCGAACGCATTGCCGATTGCGGCGTCACCATCGCCGAGCAGATCGCTGGGCACCAGCGCTTGACCGATCCCATGCCGCCGACGTTTCGAGTCATGGCCAACAGCGTGCTGGGCATGCTTCGAGATTCGAATCGCGCACTCGCCACCTCGAATGCCGACCTCGCGCGACAGGTCTTGCTCTTCGATGACACAGTCGACCGATTTCGAAGTGAACTGATGCTGCAAGCGCAGGAGCAGGTCGCCCTTGGTTCGAGCAGTGTGCGATTTGCGTTTCGGGTCGCCGGCGCGACTCGAAACCTTGAGCGAATCGCAGACCACTCGACCAACATCTGTGAGCAGGCGATCTATCTCTTGAGCGGCAAGATTGTGCGCCACCGTCCTGAGGGATGGTCCGACCCGGCAGTACCTGCACAGCCATGAGCGACGCGGACAGGCTGCGATACAACCAGGTGCGAGCTCGCCTGACCGCATTCGGACAGTCGCATGTACTGGCCTTCTTCGATCAGCTTGACGAGTCGGCGCAACAACGGTTGCTGACACAGTGCGAGTCGATTCCACTTGAGCTGCTTGCGCGCGAAGTGAATCGTTGGCGCGACCACCACACGCTTGAACGGGTGACGCATGCACCGATCGAGCCTGCCCGTGTCGTCGCTGCACGGGATGTCGATGTGGCGACCTATCGCGCGCTCGGAGAGCGGATGCTTCGTGAGGGACGCGTTGCATGTTTTACAGTCGCAGGCGGCCAAGGCACTCGACTCGGATGGGACGCCCCCAAGGGAACATTCGCAGCGACACCGATCCTGCGCAAGAGCCTCTTTCAGGTCTTCGCCGAGACGATTCGATCGGCGCGCCTTCGATGGCAGTGTTCGATTCCTTGGTATGTCATGACGAGCCCACAGAACCACGAAGCGACGCGCCGCTTTTTTGCCGAGCATGATTGGTTCGCGCTCGAGAACTCGACCGTTCGACTCTTTGAGCAAGGCACGCTGCCATCGTTGACGCCTGATGGAAAGATCTTGCTTGCGCAACGCGACGCGATTGCTCTGAATCCAGATGGACACGGCGGAGCGATCCGCGCGCTGAACGCCAGCGGAGCGCTGGCAGAGATGGAACGCGAGTCGATCGACACGATCTCGTATTTTCAGATTGACAACCCACTCGTCAAGGCGATTGATCCGCTCTTTCTTGGATTGCACGCTGCGCACCCAGAGAGTTCGGGCGAGGTTTCGAGCAAGGCTGTCGCCAAGCGCGATCAACACGAGAAGGTTGGGGTGTTCTGCAGACGAGCGGATCGCTCGATGGTGATGGAGTACAGCGACCTGCCGCCCAACCTTGCGCAGGCAACCCACGCTGACGGAACTCTCGTGCACAGTGCGGGGTCGATCGCGATTCACCTCTTTGCGCGCCGCTTTCTTGAGGAGATCGCACGCGCGGGCCACGAGCTTCCTCTTCACTGCGCCTCGAAGCGGGTGCCATCGATTGACCTCGAGACGGGACTCCTCAACGAATCACCCACGAGCAGCGCGATCAAACTCGAATCATTCATCTTCGACACACTTCCACTTGCCAAGCGCTCGTTGATTCTTGAAACATCGCGTGAAGAGGAGTTCGCGCCCATCAAGAATGCGCTGGGTGACGACTCACCCCAGACGAGCGCCCAGGCGCAATCTGATCGCGCCGCGCGGTGGCTCGAGCATTGTGGCGCCGCCGTGGCTCGCGATTCGCACGGCGGGTACGCGGCGACGCTCGAACTTTCACCATTGACCGCGCTCGACACGGAACAGCTCGCTCGCCATCCGAGACTTCCCTCGCGCGTTGACGCCGGGAGTCGTCTCGCGCTGTGAACGCCACACTGTGATCCCGATCTCCGATCACGTTGCGGACACGTTCACCCAGCATCCGAGATGTCAATCACCGTGCACGCGGGACGTGCCGGCATCCTCCATCGATCAACCTGTGGACGAACAAGCAAGTCGACGAGCATCCCGTTTTTTATCTTGGAGCAGAACTCTCGTTGTCTCCACCACGTGCAACGCATGTGCGCATCACTGCTTCCGTGGCCGGCGAGCGTGACATGGAAAGCGATGTGATCGCCATCTGCACCGAAGTGTGTGGCTGGCTGTGTCACGCGCGCACGTCGCATGAGCAACGTCGGAGGTGGGAATCCCATGCCAAATGGACCGAACGCCGCGAGCGACTCAAAGGTCGCGATGCTGACGTCACCCGGCTCGAGAATGGCGTCTGCAATGAGCGAAGGGTTCACACTGCCGTCACGGTGTGATGCGGCGTGGGAAGAGAACTCTTCACGAAACGCCTCGAGCCGATCGGCGCGAAGCGTGATGCCAGCGGCGGCAGCATGCCCTCCGTAACGGTCAAGGTGGTGGCGACAGGCGTGCAAACCATCGAGCACTGAATATCCCGCAACGCCACGCGCTGATCCGTACAAGAACTCCCCAGCACTTTCAAGCAGAATGACGGGCTTGTTGAGTTTGTCGCTCAGGCGCGCGCAAGCGATCCCGACGATCCCGCGCTGCCACTCCCCCGATGCGAGCACGCAGGCGCCAGAGGCGCGGCCGAGCCCCTCTTCGATTCGCTTCGATGCTGACTCAACGATCATTCGCTCCTTCTGCTTTCGATCTGCATTCAGGAGCCCGAACTGCGATGCGATCGTGCGCGCCTTGTCGCTCGCGCTTGAACAATCGAGTCCGAGCAACCCAACAGCGTCTTGTGCATTCCCGAGCCGTCCACACGCGTTCAAGATCGGACCGATTCCAAATGAGATGCGCTCTGCGTCGACTGAGTCGCTTACACCGATTCCTGCCTCGCGTGCGAGCGCGCGCAGCCCTGGAAGTCCGCTCGTGGCGATCCTGGGTGCGCCAAGCCGAACAATTGTTCTGTTGTCGCGCGCGGCATCTCCTCCGAGCGGAACGACATCGGTAATCGTTGCCAACGCGGCGAGTGCAATCGTTTCGGTTAAGAGCGTCCGAAAGACGGGCGACACCCGTTCATTCTCACACCACGCGCAGGCGAAGGCCCATCCAACCTTCCATGCGACTGCCGCGCCGCAGAGCGCGCTTGGCGTGGTTCCGAGCGCTGGATGGGCAATCGCCTCTGCCTGAGGCAGGATCCCATCGCTGCGAATCGCATGGTGATCGGTGATCAGCAGTTCGATGCCGAGCCGCCGCGCCTCAAGCGCCTCATCGAGCGCGGTGATGCCGCAATCCACAGTCACAACAACCTCGCACCCGATTGACGCAAGGTGCTCAACCGCGCTCTTTGAGAGTCCGTACCCTTCGGTCGCTCGACTGGGGATGTAGACAGTCACTGCGAGATCGTTTCGGGCAGCTCGAATGAAGTGCACAAGAATCGCCGCGGCGCACATGCCGTCTGCGTCGTAGTCGCCGAAAATGGCGATGTGCTTCTGCGTTCGAACTGCCTCCGCGAGCCGCGCCCCCACGTTGCGCACTCCCGCTAGTTCGTCAAGCGGGCGCAAGTCCGACCATGATGGCGCGAGAAACTGCGCAAGGTCGCTCGGTGCGATCCCCCTCGCTTGGGCGAAGCGCTCGACAAGCGTTGCCGACTCACTGCGAGCGGGAAGCGTCCACACTTTTGTCCACCCTTGCACGCGGTGAGGGTACGCACTGAATTCAGCCCCCACGCCGGAAGTGCGAGATGCACTTGTTATTATTTGTGTACTCCACAGCAATTCACCTTCGAACTCTCCACCATGCCTGATCGATACAAAAGTGTTCTGCTCTTTGGTGCTCCAGGTGCCGGTAAGGGCACCCAAGGCAAGATTCTTGGACGGATCCCTGGGTTCTTTCACCTCGCGTGTGGCGACGTCTTTCGGTCGCTCGACATGACGAGTGAGTTGGGGAAGGAGTTTCTGAACTACTCGTCGCGTGGCGAATTGGTTCCAGATGAACTCACCGTTCAGATGTGGAAGCAGAACATGCATGCCCAAACGGTGCTCAGTCTTTTCAAACCAAAGCAGGATCTGCTTGTGCTCGACGGCATTCCACGAAATGTGGCACAGGCGCAGGCTCTCACGAAATCACTTGATGTCCTTCGTGTGATTCACCTTCGATGCACCGATGAGAATGCCATGATGCTGCGCATGCGCAGGCGTGCTCTCAAAGAGAATCGCATCGACGATGCCGACGAACGGGTCATCCGAAACCGATTCGATGTCTATCACGCCGAGACCTACCCCGTGCTCGAGTTCTATCCCAAGTCGATCATCGCTGAGATCGACGCAATGGGATCGCCTGCGCAGGTGTTCCAGCGAGTGCTCGAGGTTGTGGTTCCGGTGCAGGACGCACACTTCAATCGTCCGGCGTGAGCGGATCGCGGGCGGCGCCTGCGTCGCTCGGGCGCTTCTTTGGAACAATCGGAGCGGGTGGCGGCGACTTGATTTTGACCGTGCGTGGCGAAAACCTCGCCTCGGCTTCTCGCAGCGCGAGCAACCGTCGCTCGAGGACCACGCTTCGCACTGGTGAAGCGAGTTGGTCTTCGAAACGGTCGAGGTCAACTGCCGTTGTGAGCGCGACGTCGAATTCCATTCGGTCATCGATGAAGCCACCTGCTGGATCGAGTTTTGGCTTCCCGCGTTCGTCACGCTGTTGGCGCGCGATGGAAAGCCGCACATGGTCACCTGGCATCTTCGACTGAACAATCTCAACGAGGTCGCTCGATGTGGCCAAAGGGCGATCGTCGATTCGCTCGATCCGATCTCCAATCTTGAGGACCCGCTCGGCAGGCATCCCTGGCAAAAGAAGAAGCACTTCAACACCCGGGTTACGTGGGTCACCACTTGGCTGCATGCGCAGTCCAAGCGCACCTCGCGGCAACGCGAGCACTTTGTCTTGCGCGATTGCGAGAAGTCGCTCGCACTGCTCGACGCTCAGCTCTCCGCGCGCGAGGATGGCGAATATGACTTCGGCAGGAACGCTCGACAAGCCGAGACGGGCACTTGCGGCTTCGCGCCGAGCGAACTCCTTCGCATCAAGTTCAGCGACGGCACTCAGGTCGTGATTCGAGAGTCGTACGGACGCAACCGTCTCAGGTGCCCAGAGCCGAACGACCTCGGGCGCAGGCGTGAGTGGAGCCTGCGCCAATTGGCCACCCCAAGGCTGTTGTTGTTGAATCACGAGTGGGTCAGGCTTCACCTTCACGATCACCGGACCGTTTGGCAGCGCACCTGCAGCCTTCGCAGCTGGAAGGGGCGGCTTTGCGTGCTGCTGCGCAGCCTCGGGTGGCTTGATGTCTTGGGCGACTGCGGCCGCAGTCAGTGCACCGACTGCGGCGGTTGCGATGCGCCACCGCACTGCGTGTCGGTTTGTGATCACCGTCGTGCCATGCATGTCGCACAAAGCGTAGCGATGGTCGTGCGCTGCGACCAGATCCAGCCAGTTTTCTGTTCAAGGAACCTGAGAATCTCGATTCCCATCCGACCGTCGAGCAGGCCACTGATCGCGATCCGCGGCACGCACTCGGCGATCGCCGACTGAATCATGAGCGCAGGCACAGCCTCACACTCCCTCGGCTCGAGCAGTACCTGCCTCGGCCACGCATACCCAGTGATGAATGCCTCAACACATGCAAGATTGAGCGCTGGATTCCACTGTGCAACCGGACGTGTTCCGACACTGTGCAGGCCAAACTGCAATCCGCCGTTGGCGATTTCAACCACGGTGCGAGCGAAGCGCGCTCCGTCGAAGTCGAGCAACGCAACTGGCGCGCCGCCGACGAAGAGCAGGTTGCCTGGATGAAAATCCCCATGAATCACCCCGCGGTTCGTGGACTCAGCAGTTGCCAGGAGCAGCGTGTCGGCGTGCGCGGCGGTCTCGTCGTAGCGCTCCCGAAGCGTTCGCTCGAGTTGAGCGAGCTCGCGCTCAGACGCAGTGGGATCTGCGGTCACCACCGCATGAGCGAGTCGTGACCACGCGGCCTCGACTGTCTTGCTGCGGTGATATCCCCCCTGGGGCGGCGGCACGCCCTCTGGCGTCCACCCCCTGAGCGTGCGATGCAATCTCGACAGCAGCAACCCGCTCTCTCGTGCCTCACCAACCGAACGACGAAAGCGTTCTCCCTTGAGGAACTCAAACGCCTCGTAGAGCCATGAGTCACGCAACACCCATGTCAATCCTGCACTCGTCTTGAGAGCGCGCGCTACTGGAAAGTGCTTCGATGCAAGATGCGCGTGAACCATGTGACTGAATGCGGTGCGCGCACGATCTTCGTCCGATGCGCCGCGGCGCTTGAGGAGGTGCAACGCCCCGTCTTCTGTCTCGATCACCGCCTTCGGAAACCGGCGGGACCCTCGGTTGAATGCGTGTGCCTTCACAACGCGCAGCGACGAAAACTCACTCATCACAGCCCGAATCTCTTGGGAGGTCAGCAGCGTGCGCTCTGCGCCCGCGCCACTATTGGGCATTCTGAGACTGCTCCTTGATGCGATCGATCGCAGTCTTGATCTCAACCACCTGTCGACTGATGTCGACATCACCTGATTTGCTCGCGATGGTGTTGGCCTCTCGGAGCAGTTCCTGTGCGACGAAATCCATCGTGCGACCAATTGGATCGGCAAGCTGTGGATTCAAGAGCGACTCATACTGTGCGAGGTGCCCAGCAAGTCGAACGAGTTCTTCCGCAATGTCACTGCGCTCGGCGAAAAGTGCAACCTCTCGCAGGAGGTCAGCTGGCTGGACCGATGTCCCGAGCTCACCGAGCATTGCGTCGACTCGTTGGCGCAGTCGCGCCTGGTAGGCCGCGGCGACCGCGGGAACGCGTAGTGCGATCGACTCCATGCGTGAGCGGATGATCTTGCCATACTCCGTGAGGTGCTCCCGCAGCGCGTCTCCCTCGCGGATGCGCATGGCGGTGACCTTCTCGCACGCCTCGTCGAGCAATCTTGTCACAGCGGGACGCACGCGCTCAAGAAACAACTCCCCTCCATCCTCAACGATGACGCCTGGCAGCATGAGCAGCTGTCCTCGCTCAATCCGGGATGCTTCTTCGGCACCAAGTGCCGCCGTGAGCTGTGTGATGTACTGGTTGAGGCGTTCGCCATTAATGCGGGCTGAAATGCGAGAGTCGGCATTCGAGATTCGAAGCGTCACGATCACACTGCCACGCACGAGCAGTCGAGCTGCCTGCGCTTCGAGGTCGGCTTCGAGGGCGGTGAAGTCCTCTGGAATGCGCAGCGTGCACTTGAAGTGACGATTGTTGACACAGCGCACCTCGACCGCGATGCGCGCGCCATCGAGTTCGACTTGGGCGGCCCCGAAACCGGTCATCGACCGGACCATGGCGCTTAGGGAGTCCCGCTGGCTGGTGAGCCAGGCTCAGGGGTTGGCACCGCGGCTGGCGCAGGCGCGGGTGAAGGCGCGGGGGCAGCCGTCGGAGCCACGAGGGGTTGATCAGCTGCAGCAACGCCACTCGCGGGAGCGATCGGAGCTTGGTTGGCGGCTGCGGGAGCAGCGGGATCGGTCGGCGTGGTCGCAGGAGATTGCTCAGCGGGAAGGAGTCCAGGCTCGATCATCTGCTCTTCGGTCGCTGGACCAGGCGTTGCGCTTTGATTGTCGAGGACATTGAGACCAATCGCCACCGCGAGATAGAAGGCGAACGACCCCATTGTGATGTAAGTCAGCACATCACCCGTGCGACCACCGAACGCGGTATCCGAACCGCCGCCCGATGCGCCACCAAATGCCTGCGCGAGTCCCCCACCCTGTGGACGCTGCACAAGAATGACCAGCACCAACACGAGGCTCGAGAGGATGAAAAGGACGGTGAGAATCGAAAACCAAGTGCCCATGAAGTTCTTCCAATTCGCCGGATCAGCCGGCTGCAATTCCGATCGTCGCCGCCGAACAGATGGAGAGGAAGTCGCCCGCCTTGAGTGACGCGCCGCCAACCAAACCGCCGTCGACGCCTAGCTCAGCAAAGATCGTCTTCGCGTTGCCAGGCACCAGCGAACCGCCATACACAATGCGGACGCCAGAGGCGAGTTCTGAATCATAGCGTGAACTCATGAACTCCCGAATCTCGTGGTGGGCTTCCCGTGCATCGCTCGCTGTGGCGGCGACCCCGGTTCCGATCGCCCAGACAGGTTCGTACGCGATGACGATTTCTCGCGCAAAATCAGCCGATAATCGGTGAAGCGCACTCGTCAGTTGGTGGCGCACGATCTCGTGGGCTCGACCTGCTCGGCGCTGTTCGAGTGTTTCGCCGACGCACAGCACTGCAGACAGTCCGCTTTCGAGCGCCATGGTCAGCTTCTCTTCGACGAGTGCTTCAGACTCGCCCAGTCGGTGGCGCCGCTCAGAGTGACCGACGAGCACCCATGCGACTCCGAGATCCATCAACATTTCGGCGCTGACCTCTCCGGTGAGCGCTCCGTTCGCTTCGCTTGAAAGGTCCTGCGCACCGAGCTCAATGGCGCTTCCCTGCAACGCTCCCCCGACCGATTGCAAATAGGGGAAGGGAGGAAAAACCACGACATCGAGGGAGCCAAGCCCAGGCACGCACTCTGCGCCCACGGTGCGTGCCAACGCCTCGCCCGAAGCGAGATCGGTGTTCATCTTCCAGTTTCCACCCACGAAGGGTCGACGACCACTCATGCGACGAGTCTACGCACTTCGCGGGTGCGCACCTCGAGTGCGTAGACTTCCTCCCCCATGCGCGCCGCAGATATTCGCACAGCGTTTCTCGAGTTCTTTTGCCAGAAAGCTGGACACACGTTTGTGCCAGGCAGCCCTGTCGTGCCATTCGATGATCCGACATTGCTGTTCACCAACGCTGGGATGAATCAGTTCAAGGATGTGTTTCTTGGGCGCGGCTCGCGCCCCTACACACGTGCGGTCAATTCGCAGAAGTGCATTCGAGCTGGCGGCAAACACAACGACCTCGAAGATGTGGGAAAGGATGTCTACCACCACACCTTCTTTGAGATGCTCGGCAACTGGTCCTTTGGTGACTACTTCAAAGAAGAGTCGATCGCCTGGGGATGGGAGCTGCTGACTGGGGTGTATGGGCTTGATCCAGCGCGCCTGTATGCGACCTACTTTGGCGGCGATCCCAAGAGTGGCCTCGAGCCTGACGACGAGGCGCGCGCGTTGTGGTGTCGATTGTTGCCTCCGAGTCGTGTGATCCCAGGCTCAATGAAAGACAATTTCTGGGAGATGGGAGAGACCGGGCCTTGTGGTCCATGCTCGGAGATTCACTTCGATCGGATCGGTGGGCGCGATGCAGCCACGCTCGTGAATTCTGGTGACCCCGATGTGCTGGAGATTTGGAACCATGTCTTCATTCAATTCAACCGCGAATCCGATGGAACTCTGAAGCAACTTCCCGCGCGTCATGTCGATACCGGCATGGGACTCGAACGGCTGGTCAGCGTCATTCAAGGAAAGCGATCGAACTACGACACAGACCTTTGGTCGCCGATCTTTCACGCAATCTGCCAGGTCACTGGCGCGCGGCCGTACGCCGGCGCTCTCCACGACCAGACCGACATTGCGTATCGCATCGTCGCTGACCATGTGCGGTGCTTGACTGCTGCAGCGTGCGATGGTGCTGGACCTGGAAGTGATGGCCGAAACTATGTTCTGCGACGCATCCTTCGCCGAGCCGCTCGGCATGGAAGGCAGACTTTTGGCGTCGATCGTCCATTTGTGTTCGAACTCGTGCCTGCTGTCGTAGAGACTCTTGGATGCGCGTTCCCAGAGATCGCCAAGGGTGGCGCGCGAGCTGCCGAGGTCATTCGCACTGAGGAAGAACTCTTCGGGCGGACGCTCGGCCGAGGGATCGCGCTCTTCGATGGCTCGGCGACACGCGGAGCGCTCGCCGTTCCGCCGCGCATTTGTGCTGAGGATGCCTTTCGCCTGCACGACACATGGGGGTTTCCGATCGATCTGACGCAGGTGATGGCGAGCGAGCGAGGATTGAGCGTGGATGTTGCCGGCTACGAAGTGCTCATGGATCGTGCGCGCGAAACGAGTCGTGGAAGTGCAACCGAATCACAAGCGATCGAGCTCACTCCAGATGCGATCGCCAAACTCGCGGCGCTTCATGTGCACGCCACCGATGACTCGCACCGCGATGCAGGTCGCCCAATGCGGGCCTCGGTCGTTGCCCTCTGGGATGGCCATGACTTCGTCGCAACCGCATCGCCTGGGCGTCCGCTTGCGCTGATCCTCGACAAGACCTGCTTTTATGCCGAGTCGGGTGGTCAAGAGGCGGATCATGGCGATGTTCGCACCGGTCACAGCGATGGTGGCGGCACGCTTGGAGATGGTCACGCGCTCGGCTCGCACGGGCGGTTCGAAGTGCGTGATGTGCAGCGATTTGGTGGGTACATCTTGCAC
This sequence comes from Planctomycetia bacterium, assembly GCA_005799205.1. Lineage (GTDB taxonomy): Bacteria > Planctomycetota > Phycisphaerae > Phycisphaerales > SM1A02 > F1-60-MAGs104. Next base: position 22,067 of record SYHM01000034.1, read on the forward strand.
ATCGGACAAGTGCAGACAGGGATCGTTCGAGTGAACGATCATGCAGAGATTGCGCTTCGTCAAGATCGGCGTGAGGCGATTCGCGCGAACCACACAACGACACACCTGTTGAATCTCGCGCTGCGTGAAGTGGTTGGCGCAGATGTGCAGCAACGAGGGTCGCTCGTCGCGGCCGACCGCCTTCGCTTCGACTACACAGGGACCGCTGCTCTCTCTGCATCCGACGCGGCCCGAGTTGAATCGCGCGTCAACCAGGCGATCGCGAGTGATTTGCCCGTGTCCATCAAGACCGTTGATCTGGCGCGCGCGCGCGAAGTGCGTGGAGTGCGCGCCGTGTTCGGGGAGCGCTATCCAGATCCGGTTCGTGTGGTGAGTATCGGTGCGACGGTTGAGGCCCTTCTGTCGAAACCGAACGACCCACTCTGGAGCGAGATCTCGGTCGAATTCTGCGGCGGAACGCATCTCTCGTCGACGGCGGCTGCTGACGCATTTGTGCTGCTTTCCGAGGGCGCTGCTGCTGCTGGCATTCGCCGGTGCTTTGGAGTGACTGGCCGTGCCGCTCGAGACGCGCACGACTCGGCCGCGCAGTTGAACGCGCGCATTCAGGCGGCCGCATCGCTCGAGGGTGAATCGCTCGTTCTCGAGGTCTCCGAGTTAGCGCGACTTGAGTCGACACTTGCGCTGGGGATCGTTGCCCGCGCAAAGATCATTCCACTGATCGATGCCCTTCGTGACCGAGCCAAACTCATTCGCAGGCAACAGGAGGGGGCAACGCGGGATGGAGCGCTCGCGCAAGTACGCACGCTTGTGGATGCGCATGGCGATGCGACGAATCCACTCGTGGCGATCCTCGAAGGGGCAGATGCGACTGCGCTCATGGCTGCACTCGACTCAGCGCGCGCGCGCCTCAGCTCGACTCCAATCTTGTTCTTGAGCCCCGACACTGAAAGCTCGAAGGTCGCAATTGCAGCGACATGCCCCGCGGTTGCAATCGCACGCGGCCTCAAAGCTGGAGAGTGGGTGAGAGCCACAGCGCAAGCGTGCGGCGGATCGGGGGGTGGAAAGCCTGACACCGCGCAAGCGGGAGGGAAGGACCCATCGAAGGTGCACGAGGCACTCGCGGCCGCCCAAGCATTTGCCACTCGCTAGAACTCTGCGGGTTCGTCGATCTATGCTGCAACGATGAGCGACGCCATCAGCAGCATGCTGCACGAATCACGCGTGTTTGAGCCGAGCGCGCACTTTCTCTCGAACATAGGCCCGCTCAACGTGCCCGACATGGGTGCCTACGAGCGCATGTACCGGCAGTCGATGGACGATCCAATCACATTCTGGGGAACGATCGCACGTGCGTTTCGCTGGTACAGGCCGTTCACAGAGGTGCTTGACTGGAACTGCCCTGACGCACGCTGGTTCGCTGATGGGACCACCAATGTGTGTGCGAACTGCGTCGATCGACAGGTTGACGATGGGTTTGGCGACGACACTGCGATCATTTGGGAGGGAGAGCCATGCGCCCCAGAACCGGAGATTCGTCGCATCACCTACCGCGACCTGCAGCGCGAAGTCTCACGCACCGCGAACGCCCTGAAGTCGATGGGAGTTCGACGAGGCGACGTCGTCACGATTTACATGGGGATGGTCCCTGAACTGACTATCACGATGCTCGCGTGTGCACGAATCGGCGCGCCGCACTCTGTCATCTTTGGCGGATTCGCAGCAAGCGCGATCGTCGATCGCGTGTCGGACGCGAAGAGCAAGGTCATCGTCACATGTGATGGATCGTGGCGACGGGGACAGGTCGTTCCACTCAAGCAAAGTGTCGACGAGGCGTGTGAACGGCTACCTGATGTAGCGCATGTTCTGGTAGTTCGCCGAACGAACGCGCCAATCACGATGCGCGAGGGACGCGATCAGTGGTGGCACGAGGTTGTGACGAGGCAGGCCGATGACTGTCCATGCGAAGAGATGGGGGCCGAAGACCTGCTCTTTTTGCTCTACACAAGTGGATCAACCGGAAAGCCCAAGGGCATTCGTCACACAACCGGCGGATACATGGTGTTCACAGCCTTCACAGCGAAGACGACTTTCAATCTCGTGCCGGGGCGCAATCACGTGTACTTCTGCACCGCAGACATTGGATGGATCACCGGCCACTCCTACATCGTCTACGGCATGCTTCCCAATCGGGTACCGACGGTGATGTATGAGGGGGCTCCCAACTTTCCTGCTGAGGACCGATTCTGGTCGATGATCGCACGCCATCGGGTCACGCACTTCTACACGGCGCCAACGGCGATTCGCGCGTTCATGAAGTGGGGCGATGAGCACCCCGCGCGCCATGATCTGACGAGTCTGCTCTTGCTGGGAACCGTTGGTGAACCGATCAATCCCGAGGCGTGGATGTGGTACCACGACAAGATCGGTTTAAAGCGCTGTCCGATCGTTGACACGATGTGGCAGACCGAGACGGGGGGACACATCATCACTCCCCTTCCTGGGTGCACTCCAACTGTGCCTGGTTCGTGCACGCTGCCCTTCTTTGGAATCGACGCTGCGATCGTCAATGAGCGCGGCGAACCGCTTGCCCCAAATCAAGGGGGACTTCTGGTGATTCGCAAGCCATGGCCCGGAATGCTGCGCGGCATTCACGGCGATCGCGCCCGCTACATCGAAACCTATTGGTCCAAGGTCCCTGGCATGTATGTCGCAGGCGATGGGGCGCGTCGCGATGAACGCGGCTACTTCTGGATCATGGGTCGCATCGACGATGTGATCAATGTCAGCGGACACCGTCTGGGAACGATGGAAGTCGAGAGTGCACTCGTGTCGCATCCAGCAGTCGTCGAAGCAGCGGTCGTTGGAATGCCGCACGAGATCAAGGGCACTGGGATCGCTGCCTTCGTCACGCTTGCCCCCAGCAGCACTGGATCGGCAGACGCCTCTCTGCGCAAACAACTCGCTGAGCATGTGACACGCGAGATCGGCGCAATCGCCCGACCAGACATGATTCGTTTCACAGCACAGCTTCCAAAAACGCGATCCGGAAAGATCATGCGACGGCTGTTACGCGACATCGCAGCAGGCAAAGATCTCACGCAAGACACCACGACCCTCGAAGATTTCACCGTGCTCGCGAAGCTGCGCGAGAGCGACGAGTGAGCGGGCGATCGTTCATGGTGCGGTAAGCCGAAAGTCGACCGTGTAGGCCTGATCGGCCCACCGACGCATGTCACGCAAGGTCTCAATCGCAAGACTCTCAACCGCGCCGTCCGCCGTTGCAACGACTGCCTCGTCGCCGAAGCGAGCACTCACATTGCCGCACGACGCTGGATCATTCGGATCGTACTTCGCACCCCACTGCGACTGAATGAACCACGGGCTCTCCACTCGAAAATACCCCTGAGCAATCTGACCGTCGATTGTTGCCGCAGTGCGACTCGACACGAAGACGCTCACCCGTTGAGGATGCACGAACTCCGCCAGACGCGACACATAGAAGCGCGCGAGCGGATTCGGCGCTCCGCTTGGAAGCGTGCGCGGCTGAAATCCCATCCGTTCACTGTCGCCTCCGACCCATGTCGAATTCATCGCGAACGATGGATAGAGACTTGCGAAGTACAGCATTTCACCGTGATCTCCGTTCGCGAGACTCGAGAAGAACTCTCCGTGGTCGCCGACATAGAGCGCACGCATGTCACCTGCGAAATAGGGTGCGAGTCGCCA
>SYHM01000035.1 GCA_005799205.1 Planctomycetia bacterium
CCGATGTTGTCTTGGCGAGCTCGAGTGAGCGTCGGAAGTCGTTGCTCGAGACTGCGGGTTTTCGTGTGGTCGCCGTTGTGCCGGAGGTTGATGATGGTTCGATTCGGATACGAGCCAACTTCGCAGAGCGAGAGTGCATGGCGTTGGCGTGGTTCAAGGCGGCGCAGATCATCAGAGATCGGGTAGGACTACTTAGGCGAGCGCCTGATGCACGCGTACTCGTCTCTGCGGACACGGTCTGTGTGGTCGATGACGTCGTGATGGGAAAGCCTCCAACGGCGGACGTCGCGAGGCGAATGCTTGCCTCTGCCTTCGGGCGCTCACAGGGTGTGGTGACTGGGGTGTGCCTCGTCGACCTCGTGCAAGGCGAACGCACGCTGTTCTCTGCTGTGTCCCGTGTGCGGTTGGGAGTGCCAACAGAAGCGCAATTCGAGCAACACTTGGCGGGGGAAGGGTGGCGCGGCCGTGCTGGGGGCTACAACATTGGATCACTCGTTGCGGCAGGATGGCCGGTCTCATGGGATGGAGATCAGACGACGATCGTTGGGCTTCCAATGCACCTCGTCGCCCCCCGCTTGAGCGCAATGCTGAGCCAAGGGAAGATGCAACGGTGAAGGCGCCGACCCGATTGTTGCCTCGATGGAGTGCTCCAGCCGCGCATCTCGCGTCGAGCGCATACGGCGCGATCGTCGCACTGCGAAATGCCCGCTTCGATCAGGGCATCGGTGTGCGCCGCGTCACCCGTCCCGTCATTTCGGTCGGCAATGTTGTTGTCGGTGGCACGGGGAAGAGCCCCGTTGTTCGCTGGATCGCCAATTGGGCGACGGAGCGCGGAATCACGCCTCTCATTGCGCTGCGCGGATATCGCAGCCGGCCATCGAAGCGTGGTGATCGTGGCATGTCGGATGAGGCGCTCGAGCACCAGTTCTTGGTGCCAGGAGTACGCCTCGCCGTGGGAGCTGATCGGTTCAGGACTGTCTCTGAGGCGATTGCGCGCGATCCCTCGATCGGAGTTGTGATTCTCGACGATGGATTTCAGCACCGGGCACTTGCGAGGGAGATCGACCTCGTGCTTGTCGACGGGTCGCGACCTGAACTGGATGGCTCGCTGCTGCCAGCAGGAGTGTGCCGTGAACCGTGGGCATCACTTGCGCGCGCCACAGGGGTGATCGTGACACACAGCGGTGAGCCGAACGCGGCGCGCGACCAACGCATTCAGTCGCTTCACGGGCGGCCCGCACTCGCGTGGTGTACACACGACTGGGAAGGACTCGACGTGTACTCGCGTCAATGCCATAGCCGCAGCACGCGTGAACCGAACGCGTGGTTGCAAGGTCAGCGCGTGGCGGTGTGGGCTGGAATAGCGCAACCCTCCGCGCTTCTCGACATGGTGCAGTCGTGCGGAGGCGACATTGTTTCGGTGCCACCCCTTCGAGATCATGCGCACTATGGCGCGTCTGCGGTCGGCCGCCTCGTGTCCGCGGCCCACCGTGCGCGGGCAACTTCGATCGTGCTCACGAACAAGGACTGGGTCAAGGTTCGCCTTGATTGCGCAGCGATCGATCTGCCGATTGCTGTTCCGCGGCTGGCGCTCCGGTTTTCGAAGGGTGAAGCGGCAGTGCGCGCGCTCCTCGAGAACCACCTGATCGCGCGGTAATCTCGTGACGATGACGCCGCTCGAGACCAGCTTGCTTGAAAGTGTTCGCGCTTGGAAGGCCTTTCGCCTTCTCGTGGTTGGGGACTTCATGCTTGATCAGGCGTTGTCTGGCGATGCTGAGCGCCTCAGTCCTGATGCGCCAGTGCCAGTCCTCGCCGTGCGCAATTCGTCCGCGACCACCGACACTCCAGGCGGAGCTGGGAATGTTGCGGTGTTCGCGGCCGCACTCGGTGGGGTCGTGCACTGTGTTGGTGTCGTCGGAAACGATGCCGAAGGCGGACTGTTAAGCGCTGCATTGAGCCGAAGTGGATGTGGGACTCGCGGGCTCGTTGTTGACAGCGCGCGTCCAACCACCACGAAGCGAAGTCTGATTGGTCGTGCGCAGCATCGCCATCCACAGAAGATGTTTCGCATTGATGTCGAGAGTCGCGAGCCGCTTTCAGCTGAGATCCAATCACGACTGTTCGCGGCGATCGACGAGCATCTTGGCGCATGTGATGTGGTGTGTCTCGAGGACTACCGAAAGGGAGTGTGCTCTCCTGAACTGTGTCGTCGATTGATCGACCGTTGTCGTGAGCGCAATATTCCAGTCCTCGTGGATCCTGCTCCCATCGATGACTACGGGTGCTATCGCGGAGCGACTGTCATTACTCCGAATCGATCGGAGGCTGAGCGCGCCACGGGACACTCGATCGATGCGAGCCATGCAGTCGAGGGGTCGCGCGTCATGGCGGCTCGGCTGCTGAATGAACTCGAACTCGAGGCAGTGGTGATCACGCTCGACAAGGATGGCGCGCTGCTTCAAACGAAGGACTCGATCGCGGAGCACCTGCCCACCGTTGCGCGACAGGTGTACGACGTGACAGGTGCTGGGGACATGGTGCTCGCAGTCCTCGCTGGGGCGGTCGCAAATGGAATGCCGTGGACTGAGGGAGTCACGCTTGCCAATATCGCCGCGGGGCTTGAAGTTGAAGTGTTTGGGGTTCGTGCGATCTCGCTTGCCGAGATCCAGGCGCAACTGCTGACGATCGCACACGTATCAGCTGGAAAACTGCGATCCCGTGCAGATCTGCTCATTGAACTCGCCGCGCATCGCGCCGCTGGTCGGACGATCGTGATGACCAATGGGTGCTTTGACATCTTTCATATGGGACATGCCGCATCGCTGCGAGAGGCGAAAGGACTGGGAGACATCCTTGTGGTCGGTGTGAATTGTGATGAGCAGGTTCGCGCTTCAAAGGGCGCCGACCGGCCAGTGAACACCCAATCGGATCGGGCGGAATTGCTCGGCGAGTTATCCTCAGTTGACTACGTGATAATCTTCAACGAACCGACGGCGGAGGAACTCGTTCGCGCGATCCGGCCAGAGGTGTATGTCAAGGGAGGGGACTACGTTGGCAAAGAGGTCACGGAATCGGCCGTTGTCAAAACTTATGGTGGAAAAACTGTTTTTGTCGGAGTGAGGCAAGGATTGTCGACCTCGGCACTCGTGAGTCGTGTGCGCGAGAGGTTCGTAGCCGGTGGAAACTCATTTCCGCCTTGACTCGGATGGAATGCAGAGCCATACTGCACGCGCCGCCGGCATGGTCTTTCGGTCGATGGCGCGGTGCGATGTTGATCGATTGATTCCCTGTTCGTTCCCTCGATGTGTGAGACCGATTTCCCCTTTGACCGGACCACTCAATGACCACAGTGACAAAAAAAGATCTCGTTGACCGCATCGCTGACAAGACCGGACAGAAGCGCGGCGATGTGAAAGAAGCGATCCAACTTTTTCTTGATGAAGTGATCGGCGAACTCACGAACGGCAATCGCCTCGAGTTTCGCGACTTCGGAGTTTTTGAGGTTCGCGAACGCGCGTCGCGCGTCGCACAAAATCCAAAGACACTTGAGCAGGTCGTGGTGCCAGCCCGCAAGGCGGTGCGATTCAAGGTTGGGCGATTGATGCGCGAGCGGATTGTTGTCGGTGAGTCACACTCTGAACCTGTCGCGACGCGCTGATGGCCAAGCGCAGTGGATCCAATCGTCCGGGCGACACTGCGTCTCGAATTGAACCGCATGATGCCGCTCGCCTTTTCAAGGCGATGCCGCCCAATGCTCCCGAAGCTGAAATGGCGCTCCTGGGGAGCATGTTGATTGAGCCGGGTGCGATTGGTGACATTGTTGGGATTGTCCGCAGTGCTGAGGACTTCTTTCAGGACAAGCACCGAACGATCTACTCAACGATGGTTGAGATTTACGATCAGACTTCATCCGTGGATGTTGTGCGCCTCAATCAGACGCTCGCGGATCGGCAGGTGCTCGAGGCAATTGGTGGGCTCGACTATCTCGTTCAGCTCTCCGAGAGCGTGCCGAGTGCACAGTTTGCAATCGAGTATGCGCGCACTGTTCGCGACAAGGCGACACTGCGTCAACTGATCGATGCGGCGGGGTCCACCGTGCACGATGCATTTCATTCGACTGAAGAGGCACAATCGGTGCTCGAAAACGCTGAGCAGCGCATCTTCTCGATCGCGCAGAATCGAGAATCGACTCCATTTGCAGACCTCCCACACCTGCTGCGCGAGACGATGGAGAGCCTGCAGTCCCGCGATGGAACTGGATTGACTGGGTTGGCGTCTGGGTTTGACGACATTGATGAGATGACAAGCGGGTTGCAGCGCGGAGAAATGTTGATTGTCGCGGCACGCCCATCCATGGGGAAGACGGCGCTCGCGCTCAACATGATGGAAGGGGTCGCACTCGCTGGTCAGCCAGTTGCAATGTTCAGTCTCGAAATGGGACGCCAGCAGCTCGTCCAGCGATTGCTTTGTGCCAAGGCGGGTGTGGATGGCCAACGACTGCGCCGAGGCACTCTGCAAGTCGATGACAATCGGCGACTCGTTGCCGCGTGCGATGCATTGCAGTCGTCGAAGATCTTCATCGATGACACAGCTGGACTCACGCTTCTTCAATTGAGGTCGAAAGCGCGGCGAATGAAGGAGAAGTTTGATATTGGGTGCATCTTCATCGACTACTTGCAGCTCATGAGTTCTGGGTCGCGCAGTGAGAGTCGCCAGGTTGAAGTGAGCGAAATCAGTCGAGGAATCAAGGCGATGGCGCGCGAACTCAGCGTGCCCGTTGTGTGCCTCTCGCAGCTCAATCGCGCGGCGGAACAGCGCGAGGGCCACCGTCCTCGCATGAGTGATTTGCGCGAGTCAGGTTCCATCGAGCAAGATGCCGACGTGATTCTCATGTTGCACCGCGAGGAGTATTACCACCAGGGCGATCCTGAATGGCCAGAGTCGAATCCCGACAAGGTCGGGCTCGCTGAACTCATCTTTGCAAAGCAGCGCAATGGTCCCACGGGCGTGGTCAAACTCGTTTGGGATCAACACTCGACATGCTTCCGGCCGCACTCACCGCTCGCCGCACCAGCCGGCGTCGAGTATCGAAGTTTCGAGCCTCGCGGCGGCGCGTACGCCCTCGGGGCAGACGATCTTCCCACCTAGCTGTATCTCCGCGCGGTGCTCCGCGTGGAGTGTGCGTTTGTCCGTGGAGACATCGCAACCGACCTCAGCGGCGTAGACTCTCGCAGTATGAGCGCGGGTCAGGAGGACCAGAATCGCAGTCATCAGGTTGCGCAGTGGCTCGCGCGCGCCGCGGTGGGTGACGAGCGCGCCTGGGGGTCGATTGTTGAAGAGTTCGCGCCACGGGTCTTCGGATTGCTGCGCGCGCAGCGAATCGATCCAGACCTCGCTGAAGAGCTCACGCAGTCGGTTTTTGCGACCCTTGTGGAGAAGCTCGATCGATACACAGAGCAAGGGCACTTCGAGGCGTGGCTGTTCCGAGTCGCGATGAACCGACTTCGCGACGAGATGCGACGAAGGTCGCGCCATGCACGCACTGGCTCTGACGACGGGATCACGAACTCGAAGAGTTCTGGATTGGCGCATGAAGGTTATAGGACTATCGAAGATTCGCAAGTCGTTGCCCTCGAAGAGGCAATGGCAGATCTCTCACGGGCCGATCGCGAGATCATTGACCTGCGCCACACGGCAGGATTGAGCTTCAAGCAGATCTCGGCGTTGTTGAACGAGCCTGTCGGAACCCTTCTTGCTCGCCATCACAGGGCGCTTGGACGGCTTCGAGCGACACTCGAGTTACGGTCCAGACCTCGAGACTAATTCATGCAATCAGCCACAGCGGTCATCGTTCTTACCCTCACATGAACTGCACGAATCCACATCCAGATGGTGGGGATGAGTCGAAGGCGTTCGACGATGCGTCGCGAGCAGACTTGTGGCTCGAAACTACGCTCCACAAGCGCGCGATCGCCTTGCGAACACGCGAAGGTCTCACAGCACGAGTCACGCAATCAACGCAATTCTTGTTCGCGAACGGCGCTCGCCAGCGGCGGTCGAGGCTCGACGGTCGGAAAGCGCGCTGGGGAATGGGAGTTGCGATCGCGGCTTCTCTGGCTGGCGCGCTCATGGTCATGAATGTGTTGGAAGAGAACCACAAGATGCCCCATGATCGGAGTGGCCCGATTGATCAGATCGTCTCGTCGGCAGATCAAGGAGGCGCGGTGTCTGAGCCAGTCCTTGTCTCACTCCTCGGCGGAAGCGATGCAGTTCTTGACGGAGGCGATCCACATCTTTGGCTCGATGACCGTAGTGCGATGCCACTGCTAAGACTGCGCGATGCATCCTTTGGAGACCTCGACGCAGAAGTGCAACTCATCCTTGCGTCAGCTGGCCAGCAGTGAACTTTGCAATGTTGATCCCGCTCTGCATCCTCTCATGTCTTTCATCTGTCTCTGCAATGGAGGCTCAGTCGGGGGCGATCTTCGCCATGGAAGGATCGAGTCTCGTCGCGCCGTGCGAGACACGAGGGGGATCGCCCGATCCCGATGCGTTGATCGCTGTTGCACGAGATGTCGCGCCAGCCTGGGCCCAAACACTGGAAGAAGCGCGTGCGAAGGATCCAGCGACGTTTCGAGCAGCCGCCGCAAAGATGGGAAAGCGTCTTTCGTCGTTGGCGGTCTTACGTCAGCACAAGCCGGCGCTGTATGCCCTGCGAGTTGAAGAGCTTCGCGTGCAAGGGCAACTTGATGGGCTTGGGGCGCAATGGGGGAGCGCGCGACTCGGGAACCGCACCGCAGAAGCCGAGCAACTCGAGTCGCAGATTCGTGCCCTCGCCGGGACAATCGTGGATCTCAACCTGCGGTCCCGCGCAATGGAGTTGGCAGAAATCGACGCGGTGATGCGAACAATGCGCGCAAGCCTTGAGCACGACGCTCGCGCGCGCGACGAAACAGTTGGGAGAATCGTCGACGCGTATCGAGATGGGCGCGAGTCCCCTCTGCTCGGCGGACGTTCACCTGTCGAAACACCGGCAGCTGCACCAACGCCAGACGGTGAGCGTGAGACGCCCCAAGCGCCAGCCCCGTAATCTGCGCTCAGTGCCAGCAGTTCGATTCATCCCAAGAGTGCCTGGAGGGTTCGGGGTGGCTGTGCTTGCACTGGTTGTGCTTGGTTGCGTTTGCTCACTTCCGTGGACACTCGGTCGCGTTGACCGGACTGGGGGGGCGCCAGTCCGCCGATACGAAGCTGGAAACCTTGAGTTGTCGCTCCTGCCACCGATCTGGTGGGAGAACTCGCTGCTGGTGCAGTCGCTCGTTGAGGCACAGCGCAGAGGAGGCGAGTACGTTCCGACGCGCCTCTGTGGCACCGATCGACTCGGACGCGATCTTTTCGCGCGGTGCCTCACCGGTGGGGCGGTCAGTTTGCTGATTGGACTGAGTGCTGCAGTCATTGCAGTCGGATTCGGAACCTTGTACGGAACGGTGAGCGCGGCGAGTGGGGGTCGCATAGATGGGGCGATGATGCGAACCGTCGATGTGATGTACGGATTGCCATCGATGCTCCTCGTCGTGCTCTTTGCGGTTGCCGCCGAAGCCACGCTTGAACGGATTGGCCTCGAGCGCACGGGCACTGGCCACCAGTTGTTTGATCTGGCGATCCTGCTGCTGGCGATTGGCGCAACGAGTTGGCTCACGGTTGCGAGGGTGATTCGTGGGCAGGTGTTGAGCCTGCGAGGGCAACTCTTCATGGAATCGTGTCGCGCGGTGGGGGTCGGTCCTTGGCGGCAGTTTCGCCTGCACTACCTACCCAACATCATCGCCCCCGTTGCGGTGTACGCCGCGCTCGCAGTTCCGGCGGCGATTTTGTCTGAGAGTTTCCTGAGTTTTCTTGGGATCGGTGTGCGTGAACCACTCCCGTCATGGGGCAATCTCGCATCGGATGGTCTCGCCGAAGTGAACGCGATCGAGAGTCGGTGGTGGCTCTTGCTGTGGCCTTGTCTTTCGATTGGGGGCACGCTGCTCGCGCTGAACTTCGTTGGCGACAGGTTGCGCGCCGCCATTGATCCTGCCTCACGCCGACACACGCGAAGTGCGTGATAGGATCCGAAATTCCTATGCAAAACCGATTCGGAATCAAGGATTTCATCGTCATCGCACTGCTGGTGGCGATCATCGCGACACTCTGGCTATCGATGATTCAGCGCGACCGACAATGGCCGGTTCTGCAGTCGCTTCTTGAGCAGGGTCGCAACATCGAATCGCGGATGGCAAGCATCGAGGCGCGGGTGCAGAACGCCAGCGCGATGTCGGCCGCATCGCCGCAGCAATCGACGACGACTGCGATTCCACAAACCGTGCGAGATGCTTCCTGGGCGCGACCTGGAATCGAGATCGCGTGGCAACCTCAACCCGAGTTTGCGAACGATCCCGCGCGGGTGCCGGGGTACAAGCCCGGAGGCGAGTTCGTTGAGATCTTCGAAGGACAGCCGCAGAAAGTCACTCCCTATCTCTACGCCGACGTGTACGGGCTTCGAGTCGTCGACCGTGTGTGTGAGTCGCTTGCGACATTCGATCCGAAGACCATGAAACTGGTGGGCTCGCTTGCTGACGCGTGGCAGATCGATCCCGACGGATTATGGATTCGAGCGCATATCAATCCTGAGGCGAAGTTCAGCGATCGATCGCAAGTCACCGCTGAAGATGTTCGATGGACCTACATGGATTTTATTCTGAATCCTTCGATCGACGCCGACCGCACCCGATCAACACTCGCCGATGTCCTCACGGAGGTCAAGGTGATTGATCCTGCAACGGTTGAGTTTCACTTTAAAGACTCCCTCTTTACCAACATCCTTGCGGCGATGGGAAATCCAGTGCTTTCCAAGGGGTACTACTCGCAATTCGAGCCGGCGCAGATCAATCAATCAACGGGGCTTCTCATGGGGTCGGGCCCATTCATGATGGAGCGCATTCCAGCGGGTGCTCAGGATCTCGCGAGTCAGTGGACTCCAGGCACCGACATTCTGATTGTGCGAAATCCCAACTGGTGGGTGGGTCGTGCCGCGCTCGATCAACAGCGCTTCCGAACGATCAAAGACGACCTCGCGCGGCTGGTCGCCTTTCGAAACAACGAGGCATCGATGGTGTTGCCGACATCACCACAGTTCAATTCAGTTCTGCGTGACGAACCAGAGTTCGAGAAGAGCAACTATGCGCTCAAGTGGGTCAATATGCGAAGCGGTTACTCGTTTATCGCATGGCAGTGCGGTCCGCGCGGCGAGACGGGCCGACTGACTCCATTTTCGGACATGCGTGTTCGTCAGGCGATGACTCTCTTGCTTGATCGCGAGAAGATGATTCGCGACATCTGGGATGGGATCGGCGTTGTCGCCAAGGGTCCATTCAATCCCGAGAGCCCCGCGGCGAATGCAGCTCTCTCGCCGATGCCGTTCGACCCAGAGGCGGCGATGGTGCTGCTGAAGGAAGCGGGGTGGGAAGATCGCAACGCCGACGGCATTCTCGAGAATGCCAAGGGTGAGAAGTTCGAATTCGAATACACGTACGCAACGGGGGGCGAGATCGGCGAGCGCATCGCGCGGTTCACGGGAGACTCGTACAAGAAGGCTGGAATCGTGATGACGACGCGGCCAATCGATTGGAGTCGCTACCAAGACATCATTAAGGCGCGAGACTTTGATGCGCTCACCATGGCGTGGAGCGCGTCGGCGCCAGAGAGCGATCCCAAGCAGATCTATCACTCCGAGAGCATGGCGAAAGGACGCGACAATTTTTCGCAGTGGTCAAGTCCGGCGGCAGATGCGCTGATCGAACAGGGGAGGCGTGCCATGGATGAAGAGACGCGGATGCTGATCTGGCATCAACTCGAGGCTGTGATCGCAAAGGAGCAGCCCTACACGTTCATTCGCGTTGCGCCATGGCTTCGATTCATCAAGCGCGAGTTCGGCAATGTGCGCATGTACAAGACAGGTCTATCTCCAGAAGAGTTTTTCTTCGTCTCTCCATCGGCGACCATGGCGCCTGGGACCTGACACAGCTCGCTACCCATGCTTCCGTACATCAGCCGACGGCTCCTTTTCATGATTCCCACGCTGATTGGGATGACTTTCATGGTGTACAGCCTGATTGCGCTTGCGCCCGGAGGGTTTAGCGCGAGTGCTTCGGCAGCCGCTGGGGGCGGTAGCCCAGCGGGAGGCGATCCACGAATTGCCGAAGCTCGCTTTCGCGATCGCTTTCGACTCGATGAATCGGTCGTGTTGCAGTATGTGCAGTGGCTCGGACGCGTGTCGCCGGTCAAGTGGGGGGCGCGCGCACAAATCGATGCGACGGGTGAACGCATCTATCCGCCTCGCGACCTGCCTGCCATGATGCGCATCCCCTCGTTGAAGGAGGACGATCGGATGGCGCAGTCCATCGATGCTGCGACGCGGGCATTCGTCGCCGCTGACTCTGAGACTGCGCTTCGGAAGCAGTATCGGATGCTTGCGCGAGAGAACAGTGCCGCACGAGAGAGTTTTGTTGGCGCACTCGCGACACTTCGAATTGCGCTCGCAAAGTACGCAGAAGCGACAGATCAATCGGCACTCGTCGATGCACGCGGAGAACTTCCAGCAGCGAGCGTGGGCGCACTTCGCGTCGATGTCGCTGCGCCCGCTTGGAGAGTGGTGCAGATTGCTGCCGAGGAAGCGCTTGCAGCGCAGGTCACCGCCGCAACTGCACGGGCATCGCTCGCGTTGTGCTTTCGCGCTGTTCCATTTGCGCAGGCGGGTGTTCCACTGATTCCTGGGCTGCTTTCAATCGGGGCTCCAGACATGGGATGGAGTCGCACGAAGAATCGCCCCGTGGCGAGCCTGATACTGGAAGCGCTGCCAGTCACCCTGCTCATCAACCTCATCGCGTTTCCGTTGATTTACCTCGTTGCGATTCCAACCGGCATGCTCGCAGCCGCGCGGCGTGGGTCGTGGTTCGATGTGCTGACAGGCGGGCTCTTCATCGCGCTCTGGTCGATTCCAGTCGTGTGGGCTGGAGTCCTCGCGGTCGGGTTTCTTGCGAACCAGCAATACCTCGGTCTCTTTCCAGTTGCAGGATTACATGCGACCAACGCATCATCGATTGCATTCCTTCCAGGGTGGGACGATCGCGGGTTTCAACCTGGATGGATTCTCGATCTTGGATGGCATCTCGTTCTTCCCGTCGTCTGCCTTGTGTATGCGGGCTTCGCGGTCCTCTCGCGTCAGACGCGCGCGGCGATGCTCGACAACTTCAATGCGGACTATGTGCGCACCGCAAAGGCCAA
>SYHM01000177.1 GCA_005799205.1 Planctomycetia bacterium
ACCAGATGATGGCACGGTGTGTATCGCGGGCATCGATCTGGCGAAGGATCCGCTCGGCGCCAAGAGGCAATGCGGGTACCTGCCTGAGGGGGCCCCCGCCTACGCAGACATGCGCGTTGAAGATTTCTTAGCCTTCGCAGCACGGGCGCGTGGGTACCGCGGCAAGGAAGTCGCCGCACGCGTGAACTGGTCGGTGGCGCGTGTTCACCTCGAGCCATGCCGCGGGCAACGAATCGAAACGCTTTCAAAGGGCTACAAGCGCCGCACAGGAATCGCCCAGGCGCTCCTTCATGATCCGCCAGTACTGATTCTCGACGAGCCGACCGATGGACTCGATCCGAATCAAAAGCATGAGGTGCGTCAGTTGGTGCGCGAGCTCGGTCAAAGTCGTGCCGTCGTTCTCTCGACTCACATTCTTGAAGAGGTCGAAGCAGTGTGCACCCGCGCGGTGATCATTCACAAGGGGGTCACTGTCTTCGATGGAACGCCTCGCGAGCTCGATGCGCGCGTCCCAGCGGGAGTCGCACACAATCGCCTCGATCATGTCTTCCGCTCGCTCACGAGTGGGCGAGCGCGAGCGGGCCAGGTGCCGCGTGAGGGTCTGCCATGATGGTTGAGCACGGGCCGCCTCGAACGCCTTCAGCCTTCGCGCGCACAGGGAGCATCTTTCGCCGCGAGTTCTGCTCGTACTTCGCGACACCACTCGCTGCAGTCTTCTTGGTGATGTTCGTCGCGATGGCAGCGCTCTTGGCCTTTCAAGCAGGGGGCCTGTACACGCGTGGGCAGGCCGACCTACGCGCGTTCTTTCAGTGGCAGCCGTGGCTCGCGCTCTTCTTCATGCCCGCGCTCGGCATGCGCCTCTGGGCCGATGAGCGACGGAGCGGATCGATCGAACTGCTGCTCACGCTTCCGCTCACGACGCGTGATTTGGTGCTTGGCAAATTTCTCGCCGCGTGGTCGTTTTCGCTTGTCGCTCTCGGGTTGACCACGCCGTTGTGGATCACGCTCTCATGGCTCGGGTCGCCAGATCACGGCATGACGCTTGCTGGATACATCGCTTCGGCACTGCTCTTTGCCTCACTCCTCTCAGTGACCACCTGCATCTCGGCGTGCACGCGGAATGCCGTGGTTGCGTTTGTCATCGGAGTCGCGGCGTGCTTCGTGCTGTTGCTCACGGGATTCCCCGTGGTTCTCGACTTTTTTGCGCAGTGGGCTCCGCACTGGGTGTCCGAGTCAGTCGCCGCGATGAGCGCAATGGTGCACTTCAATGCGATGACGCGCGGCGTGTTCGACGCGCGCGATGTGCTCTATAGCGTCTCGGTCACACTGGCATTCCTGTGGATCAACATTATCGTGATCGCCTGGAAGGGATCGAGATGAGTCGCAGCGGCGCACGAGTGTCAGACCTCTCGAAGATCGTGCTGATCCTCGTTGCTCTCATCGCACTCAATGCTGGCGCAGCGTTTGTGCTTGTGGGATGGCGCGTCGACTTCTCTGCCGAAGGCCTCTACACGATGTCCCCTGGAACGCGAGCGATCCTCGGAACACTCGACGAGCCAGTGCGGCTTGATCTCTATGTCTCACGAGAGGCGATCGCAGACATTCCAGAGTTGCGTGCACACACTCAGCGGGTCGAGGAATTCCTCACTGAGCTTGTCACCCTCGCCGATGGTCGACTCGAGTTGCGCATCATCAACACGCAGCCATTCAGCGAGAGTGAAGACGATGCGCGCGCTGCGGGCCTCATCGTGCAGCCCGTCAATAACAGCGGGTCGACCGCCATTCTCGGCCTCGTCGCAGTCGGTCCGACGGGCACAACCAAGTCGATTCCGCTGTTCGCTCCTGATCGCGATGCGTTCATCGAGTACGAGATTTCGAAGTCGATCGCAACGGTAGGGCGAGCCTCGAAGCCGCGCGTTGGAATTCTCTCCTGCATGCCTCTCGAGCCTCCGACGATGTTGCAGAACGGCCAGCCAGGAGCGCCGCGAAGAGCGCCGTTCGTTCTGCAGCAGCTGCGCGAACTCTTTGATCTTGTCGAGATTGCCCGCGAGGCGACTGAACTTCCACGCGACATCTCGGCACTCTTGCTCGTGCAGCCACGCAAACTGTCTGAGTCGATGCTGCGCTCGATCGATGCGTGGGCGGTGGGGGGACGTCCACTCATCGTCCTCGCCGATCCCTTCGCGGAGTCTGATCAAGATCCCGACGCGCGCGAAATGGGCGCAAAGGTGCCTGGGACGACCTACGACTTTCCGTTGCTTCGCGCGTGGGGAGTCGAGATTCCGCGCGACATGACCGTTGGCGACCTCGACTACACGACACGCATCACGACGCCGGGCCCCGGAGGAACTGCGCGCGAACTGAATTATCTTGCGTGGCTCAGCCTCACCCGTCGCGCGCTGAGCCAGAGTGATCCGCTCGTCAGTGGATTCGAGGCAATCAACCTGAAGAGCGCGGGCGAGATCATGCGTGCGCAGGGTGTCGACGCAGCGATTTCACCTCGAATAGAGCAACTCATTGTGTCGAGCGATCGGGCGCAACTCATTCAGACATTGAAGCTTGGCTACTTCGGAGATGCTGAGCAGTTGTTGCGCGATTGCAAGCCCGACGGAGTGCATCACACCATCGCTGCGCGTATCAGCGGACCGATCGGTAGTGCGTTTTCTCCGACGATCGGCGAGGCCAATATCGTGTTGATTGCCGACGCAGACCTACTTTTCGACGAGACATGGGTGCAGCAGGACCCTCAGACGGGAATGCGAAGGGCGTTCTCCGATAATGGTCCACTCGTCATCGGGCTGCTCGAGCGGATGGCCGGTGATCCGGCGGTGGCCTCACTGCGTTCTCGCGGTGGTTTCAAGCGCCCATTCGAAAGGGTCGAAGCGCTGCGCAAGGCCGCCGAGGCTCGATACATCGCTCGAGAGAAGGACTTGCAACTTGAGGTGCGCAAGACAGAGATGAACATCGCGCAGTTGCAAAGTGCGAGCGGAGGAGGCGAGTCTGGTCAGATGCTTCTTTCAGAGCAGCAGCAGCACGAGTTGGCAGAACTGCAGCGCACGGTCAACGCGTACCGAAAGGAATTGCGCTCGGTGCAGTTCGGTCTTCGTCAAGAGGTTGACGAGCTCGGTCAGCGACTTCTCGTCGTAAATGTGATCGTGTGGCCACTCGTTGTTGCACTCTGCGCGGGTGTCTGGTGTTGGATGGCTGCGCGCCGAGTCGACCGCACCCGCGGCCACGACGAGTGACATCGCGGCGTTAGCATGCGCGCGGCAATTCCGCCGCAAGGAGACTCACATGGAATCATCAGGTTCGCAGTGCTGTTCAACCAAGGGCAAGTCATGCGGGATCATTTTCAAACTCGTGCTGCTCGGTCTGCTCGCATGTATCGCATCGAGCTTGTGGCACATCAAGGATGGAATCAATGCGATGGCGGCTCAGTGTTCGGCTGTCAAAGAGAAGTGACAGCGTGATTTTCGGGGGCCCGCGAAACAAACGACCGCCCCGTGCATCGGGGCGGTCGGAAGGCCGAGGTGGGATTCGAACCCACGAATAACGGATTTGCAATCCGTCCCCTTGGGCCACTTGGGTACTCGGCCGGGGGCGCTATGGTGGCGTGAATCGGGCGCGCCGTCAAACGCGCAGAAATCATTTCGAAAGTCGTCGCTCTGCCATAGACTCGACGCCATGAGCAATGCCACTGAAGTCGCCCCTGAGTGCATCGTCGTTCCAGCGCCACTCTCAGCCGGGCCATTGCAGCCATGGGCGGTCATCGTTCACAACGACAACGTGAACACATTTGAGTTTGTGATCCGCTGTCTGCGGGAGATTGCGCGACTCGACTTGAACTTGGCGATCGAGCGAACCAATGAGATCCATGTGCGAGGCGCCTCTCCTGTCGCTTGCTCACACCGTGAACACGCCGAGATGATTGGCGAGCGACTCAAAGGCCGCGGACTGACGGTCACCATCGAACGTGCATGATGGCTCGGCCGCGCTTCTCTTCTGTGGCGGTAGCGGTGTGCGCATGTGCGGTTTGCACGAGTGCTTATGGGCAGGCCCCGCCAGAGTCCCCCGATCAACCAAGTTCCTCGGCGCCGATTTCTCCGATCGAGGTGCCGCCGATCGAGAGCGTTGGTGCCTCACAACTCGAACCGCCAGCCGCGGCACAATCGAGGACGATCACTCCCGCTCAAGAGGCCGCGATCATCAATGCCTCTGGTCGCTTTCGCGCTCCGTTGATTCCAGAGGGTGGTCTTCTCGTCCGCGCGAGCGGCACGCTCGGGCGTGACGAATTCCTTGGGGTTTGGACGTTTGACCTCAGCGACAGAATCGAAGGAGCGCAGGGGAGGTCTTTGATCCTTCTGCCTGCCGAACCGCTCGCCGACCTCATCACGCAGCACACTGCTGCAACGCGCGACGGCTCAACTGGGCCGCTCTTCGAAGTGAGCGGACGCGTGCTCGTTTGGAAGGGAGTCAACTACCTTCTTCCGACATTCGCAGTGCCAGTTGATCGCAGGATCGCGCGCGTGGCACCGACTCAATTCGTTGCGCCGGGTGCGCAGCGCAGCGAGAACTCAGTACCCGTTGAATCGGTCGTTGCCGTTGCACCCACCGCTGCGCCGGTGCCACCTGCCTCGGTTGCGTCGGTCGATCCCGAGACTTTCTCGCGCGAACTCGAAGCGCGGCTCAACGCACGCATCACTGATGTTCCATCGAGTGGTGATCCATCACTGCCCGCCGAGGCAGCACCAGCGGGGGTCGAGCAACCTTCGATCGCAACGGTGAGCGCAAGTGATCCTGCGACACTTGAGATGCCAGCGATCGAGGCGCGAACACACGCTCCTACGATCAGCGTGGCAGCCCCGGGCGGCGCTCCTCTGCTGCCGCCGATGCGCATCCAAAGCCGACGCGGAACCCTCACGCGCGACCCCGTCTGCGGAACATGGCGATTTGTACTCGCGTCGGGCATCAGCAACGAAGGTGATCTCTCACTCGAACTGCTTCCATGCTCGACGCTCACGTCGCTTGTTGCGGCGCAGCGATCGCGCGCCGATCGAATGAATGTGCTGCTCACGGCCGATGTCACCGTGTTCGAGGGTCGCAATTACTTGCGGCCTGTGCGCTTTCAGCAGCTCGCGGCCGGCAAGTGGATCGGTCCCTGAGGGGTGTCGCGAGTCGCTCGGGGGAAAGATTGCTATCCTCTTCGCCCCTATGGCAAAGAAAGCAACCGCGTATCCAACGGCCCACATCGAAACCACACTCGGCAACTTTGATGTTGAACTCTGGAACGATGTCGCTCCCAAGCACGCAGAGAACTTTTTGAAGCTCACCAAGGCGGGCTTCTACAACGGCCTCACCTTTCACCGCATCATCGCGGGATTCGTGATCCAAGGTGGATGCCCTGAAGGCAACGGAACCGGCGGACCGGGGTGGACTGTGAAAGCAGAATTCAATGATCGTCGTCATGAGCCGGGCGTGCTCTCGGCTGCGAGGTCAGCGCATGTTGACAGCGCTGGAAGCCAGTTCTTTGTCTGCCTCACGCGCGAGAACTGCAAGCATCTCGACGGGCAATACACCGCGTTCGGCAAGGTCACTGCGGGGATGGACACCGTTGAGAAGATTGCGGCCCTCAAGTGTGATCGCAATGGCATGCCATCGATGCCACCGAAGATGGTCAAGGTCTCGGTCACATGAGTGACTCATCCGCGGGTCCGACCGCGGTTGATCGGTACGCGCGTGTGCGTGACGCGATGCTCGCGTTTCGCGATGCGCGCGAGTGGAAGCAGTTTCACGATCCAAAGAATCTTGCCGAAGGGTTGACGCTCGAGGCGGCTGAGTTGCTCGAGGTCTTTCAATGGAAGTCAACCGAAGAGTCGCGGGCACTCGTGAGTGACCCTGCGGCGCGCGCCAAGGTCGAAGAAGAAGTTGCGGACTGCTTCTTGTTCTGTGTGCTCATGTGCGATGCATTTGGCATTGACTTGATTGATGGGGCACAGAAGAAGATTGCGCTGAACGCGCAGCGGTACCCAGTTGAGAAGT
>SYHM01000178.1 GCA_005799205.1 Planctomycetia bacterium
CGCCGAGTTTGACGCCTCGTCGAGTGGCCCGCCCGCAACCCCGCCGCAAGTGCTGTCAACTAGAGCCGAAGCGTGCTTTGATGAGTTTCCAGAGTTGCTTGCGCTTGAGTGGGTCAGTCATGCAGGGTCTGCTTCATGGATCGACACTCCCGATGGGATCGCTCCTGCTAGCCCTTCCGCGCTTGCACCCCCGCACGTGCGCGACGACGTGCTCGACCGCGCACGAGAGTCGACGCGAGTTGCCGTTGGTGGTCCCGTGACCTTTGACGGCAAGCAATCGACGCTGATTGCTGCTGTACCCCCAGATGGGTCTGGGAACTTTCTCGCACTGATGAGCATTGATCGCACAGTGCAGGCACTTGAACAGGGCTTTCGGGCGCACTTCGACATCGAAGTGCTGTACAACGGTGATCTGCTCTACGAGAGCGATGGAGTCCCAGGGGCAACGAGCCAGAGCCATGGCACACAGGTTCCCGTCGGATCGTCTCGAAGCGTCGGCAGCGCGGTCGGCGCCAATCAGCTCACCATCAAACTTGATCCCAATGCCTATCTCCGCACCCAATCGCACACTGGGCTACCAGACTTGTTGCTCGCGTCACTCGTCATCGCTTCAGTGCTGCTCGGGTCCACGGTGCTCTTTGCCCAAACGTCAGCGCACCGAGCGAATCTCTCAGCGCGCGCCCGAAGCCAACTTGAGCAGCTGATCGACGGTGCGCGGCAGGTCGCCGTTGTTGCGACCGACTGCTCAGGACTCGTCACGATCTTCAACCATGGAGCGGAGCGGCTTTCGGGATGGAGCGCAGCCTCAGTCGTGCGAGCGAAGGACGCGAGCTGGCTCTTCGACATCAATGAGCTGGCAGAGGTGGCACCGAATGCCAGTCCGAGGGGAGGGTTCTCAGCCCTCGCGATGCTCGCAAACGATCAGCGTGCACACGAACGTGATTGGACATGGCTGCGCGCCGATGGTGCGAAGCGGCGCATCAATCTTGCAGCGAATCCATGGCGAGACGGCGACGGTTCACTCGTGGGCTACCTCTTTGTCGCGGTCGATGTCACCGAGCGCGAAGCCGCGATGCGCGCACTCGATCAAGCGCGCCGCTCTGCCGACCGAGCGAGCGACATGAAGAGCTCATTCCTCGCAAACGTCAGCCACGAGATTCGCTCTCCGATGACGGCGATCTTGGCTTCTGCCGACCTCATCCTCGATGAGCAGACTTCGCACGACGAGCGACGCGAGTTCGCGCGCACGATTCGCCGCAACGGCGACCACCTGCTCGCCGTGCTGAACGACATTCTCGATATCTCGAAGATCGAGGCAGGCCAACTGCGGATCGAGTTGCTCGAAGTGCGGATTACCGAAGTGCTCGACGAGGTCGTGCAACTCATGCAGCCGCGTGCAAGAGAACGTGGCCTCGCCCTCACCGTCACTCGAGACGGCGACGACACCGATGCGCTCGTTCGTACCGACCCGCTGCGAGTTCGCCAGATTCTGGTCAACCTGATTGGAAATGCGATCAAATTCACCGAGCGCGGCGAGGTTGCCGTGGTCGTTCGCGCGAAGCGAGACGGGGAGTCTTTGAACTTTGAAGTTGACGTGCGCGACACGGGTATCGGAATGACTGAGCAACAGCTCAGCACACTCTTTCGCAATTATGGGCAGGCCGACTCGAGCACCGCGCGCCGATTCGGAGGAACTGGTCTCGGACTCGCGATATCGCAGCGACTTGCCGCGCTGCTGAACGGTCGAATTGACGCGCGCTCTACTTCCAACGAGGGCAGCACATTCACGCTGCGCGTCACGGCGCCGCTTTCGAATCAAGTGGTTGAGTCGGGATCCGCACATGCGACTCCGACCGCTGTGACGAGACTGGACGACCGACACATTCTTGTGGTCGATGACAGCCTCGACAACCAGCGACTCGTTGCAACATTGCTTCGGCGCGCAGGTGCGAGCGTCGAAGTCGTTGACAGTGGCAAGGGAGCGCTCGATGCAGTCGCTCGAGCGGGAGTCGAACGCGCCTTCGACGTGATCTTGCTCGACATGCAAATGCCCGACCTCGACGGATACGCAACCGCGCGAGAACTGCACGCGCGGGGGTACCGGGGTCGAATTGTTGCACTCACGGGAAACGCGCATGATCACGACCGTGACCGCTGCATTGCCGCAGGGTGTGACGATTACGCGATCAAGCCGATCGCACGCGAGCGGCTGCTCGCGATTTGCACAGCTCCGCCAAGTGTGATTGGCTGATCTCGCTACGATCTCATTCTCTTGTCTCTCTCTTGGTGGGGTGGCAGAGCGGTTGAACGCGCCAGACTTGAAATCTGGTATGTCCTTTCTGGGCATCGTGAGTTCGAATCTCACCCCCACCGCTGTTTCGAATCGCTCACCGCATGTCGCCACATTTTGCGACTTGTGGCGAGTTGCTATGCACCCATCCCAAGGACTCTTCCAATGCTTGTCACGCTCTCGGCAGCCGCGTCGCTTTCTCTGCAACTTGTCACTGCATTTCAGGATGCTCCTCCGCCTGCATCGTTGCTGCGCTATCCAGATGTCAGTCAGCAGCACATCGTGTTTACCTACGCCAACGGACTTTGGATGGTCGACAAGCGCGGTGGCGTTGCACAGCCCGTTGCCGATCCGCCTGGGACTGAGTCATTTGCGCGCTTCTCACCCGATGGAAAGTCGATCGCATTCCTTGGCAACTACGAGGGCAATCGAGACATCTATGTGACTCCGATCGACGGTGGCATTCCAAGTCGAGTGACGTACAACCCCGCGACCGAGATCCCAGCAGACTGGATGAGCGATGGCCACCTCCTCTTCAGCGCAACTGGAATGGGAACGTATCCGCGCGCGCCACAGATTTTTTCAGTGGAGGCGACGGGAGGGCTTCCTCGGGAGTTTCCAACTCCATATGGAGCGAATCCGACCGTCAGCCTCGATGGCAAGTACCTCGCGTACACCCCGCACTCGACGGATCAGCGCACCTGGAAACGCTACCGCGGCGGCATGGCGACCGATATCTGGGTCTACAACCTCGTTGAGAACACGGCCACGCGCGTGACGCAATGGGAGGGGACCGACACAATCCCAATGTGGCACGGGACAACCCTGTACTACCTCTGCGATGCTGGACCAGAGCATCGCCTCAACATCTGGTCGTGCGATCACTCGGGAGGCAATCGGCGCCAAGTCACGAAGTTTGCAGACTTTGACATCAAGTGGCCATCAATGGGACCGGATGATGGCTCGGGAGGCGAGATTGTCTTTCAATACGGCGCAGACCTGATGTTGCTCGATCTCGCCACGCGCGAGTCGCGAACAGTTGAGGTGCGAATCCCAGGCGCTCGCGCCCGACTGCGTCCGCAGGTGGTTGATGCGAGTGCTTTCATCGATTCGTGGGACATCTCACCATCCGGAAAGCGTGCTCTCGTCGAAGCCCGCGGAGACTTGTGGACGCTGCCTGCTGAGAACGGGATTCCCCGCAATCTCACCCACTCGAGCGGAATTGCAGAACGCTCGCCCTCATGGAGTCCGGACGGAAAATCAATCGCGTGGTTTGAGGACTCCCCATCGCAAGGGTACGAGCTCTTCGTCATGCCGGCCGATGGCACAGGCGAGAAGCGACAGCTCACGAAGACCGATGGAGCGTTTAAGTCGAACATCGTGTGGAGTCCTGATTCGAAGATGCTGACCTACGGTGGCAAGACGAATGTTCTCTTTCTCGTCGATGTGGCCACCGGCGATGAGAAGGTCATTGACCAGGAAGAGTGGGAGAACAATCCGCCGAGCCCGGCGTGGAGTCATGATTCGTCGTGGCTGACCTATCGCAAGAGTGATGCGTCTGGCCGCTCGGCGCAAGTCATTGTTTACGACGCTGAGACAGGCGAGAAGCATGCCGTGACATCGCCTGCATTTGCAAGTGGCACCCCGACCTTTGATCGCGCTGGGGAGTGGCTGTACTACGCGAGCGATCAGGAGTTTTTACCCAAGTATGGGTCCATGGACACCACGTTCATTTATGACAATTCAGAAGTCCTGCTGGCACTCCCGCTGCGAGCGAGTGTGAAGGCCGCGTGGCAGAGTGGCGAGAGCGATGAGGAAGTTCCAGCCCCACCGAAGAAAGAGAAAGCCGCGAAGGGGCAGAAGCCTGCTGGCGACAAGCCCGCCGACGACAAGCCCGCCGACGACAAGCCCGCCGACGACAAGCCTGCCGACGACAAGCCCGCCGACGACAAGCCCGCCGACGACAAGCCTGCCGACGACAAGCCCGCCGACGACAAGCCCGCCGACGACAAGCCCGCCGACGACAAGCCCGCCGACGACAAGCCCGCCGACGACAAGGCCGCTTCGTCGAAACGCAAGGGATTCACCATTGAATTCGACAACATCGAATCTCGGGCGGTGCGCATCCCCTCCGTTGAGCGTGGCGCCTTCTCGAGCACTGCGGTCAATGACAAGGGGTTGCTTGTTTACGCCAGGCGAGGCGACAAAGAGAGTGGCATCAAGATCATCGATGCGCGCGAGAAGAAGCCCGCTGAGAAGGCGGTCACAACGGGAATGCGATTTGCGATGACGCCCGACGGAAAGAAGTTGCTCGTCACCGAACGGGGAAGCGCGCGCATCGTCGACGCCGCTGCTGGCGGTACTGCGAAACCAGTCGTCACGAAACCGATGTTGGTTGAAATCGATCCGCGCACCGAATGGCGACAAATGGTTGGCGATGCATGGCTCATCTTTCGCGACTACTTCTATGACCCCAATATGCACAACGTTGATTGGCCCGCCGTACGCGCCCAGTACATCGCGCTTGTCGATGACGCCAATAGCCGTGAGGATGTCTCATTCATTATCTCGGAGATGATTTCAGAACTCAATGTCGGACACGCCTACTACAACGGAACCGATGCTGAAGCAGGTCCGTCGGCGAATACCGGACTCCTCGGCGTCGACTTCGATCTTGGCTCGGCCCCAGCTGCCGATGGGAGCACCGCGACGGCATATCAGATCAAGCGGATTTTCGAAGGTGCACCATGGGATTCCGATGCGCGCAATCCGCTTCGTTCACCAGGCGTTGACATCAAGCAAGGCGAGTTCATTCTCGCCGTGAACGGGACCCCCGTTGATGTGCGCAAGTCGCCGTGGGCGGCATTCGTCGGGCTCGGCGGAAAGACCATCACCCTTCTGGTCAGCGGGAAGCCCTTCCGTGACTCGAGCGCCCGATCGGTCATCGTCACGACACTGGAGAGCGATGCAGATCTGCGATACCGCTCATGGATCGAAGCGAACCGCGCCTACATCGATGCGAAATCACAGGGACGCATCGGGTACATCTACGTTCCGAACACCGGCGCAGACGGACAGAACGATCTCATGCGACAGTTCGTCGGGCAGCGTGGAAAGGAATCGCTCATTATCGACGATCGCTGGAACGGCGGAGGCCAGATTCCCACGCGGTTCATCGAACTCTTGAACCGTCCTGCCACAAACTGGTGGGCGCGCCGGAACACCAAGAGTCAGGCTTGGCCGCCCGATGGACACTTCGGTCCCAAGGCGATGCTCATCAACGGCCTTGCAGGTTCTGGCGGCGACATGTTTCCGTGGCTCTTTCGCCAGTCCGACCTCGGTCCTCTCGTCGGCACTCGTACATGGGGTGGCCTGGTCGGCATCTCTGGGAATCCATCACTTGTCGATGGCGCGAGTGTGCGAGTCCCGATGTTTGCGTTCTACGAGAACGATGGCTCGTGGGGAGTCGAAGGCCACGGAGTCGACCCAGACGTCGTGGTGATCGATGACCCAGCATTGATGAAGGGAGGTCCATCGCGAGGCGGGTTCGATCCACAAATCGATGTCGCGGTTGGGCTGCTCGAGAAGGCGCTGCGAGACTCGCCGTTCAAGCAAGTTCCGACACCGCCCTATCCAGATCGAAGCGGCATGGGACTGCCAACCAAAGATCAGTGATTGGATGGCGAAGCTGGCCGATCGGTCGCAAATGGCGATGCGGGTAGTCCTGCGCCGTTGATGAGATTCGCGCGCACGGGATTGCAACTCCACGCATATCGCACTGCGGTTGGTCGTGCGATCGACGGATGTGAAACCACAACGGTGGAGCCCTCAATCGACGCGTTTCCCCAGACGAATATTCCATCGCTCCCAGCGACAGCAAACCCGTCTAGAGGAGTACCACCAACGGTCGTGAGTCCACTGGCGTGATCGAAGGACAACACCAACTGACTGCCCCGCGCCACTGCGCTCAGATAGAGCGGACCTGACCACTCTCCCCCCTTTCCATACACCTGTGCGAGGGCCCATCCCGCGAGCCGGCTACCAACGACCTGCTTGTTGCGCGGATGAATGTCGGCTGCATCGCCAACGTCGAGTGTGACCGCCAGTCCACACGCTGGAACTGCTCGCAAGGTGTTCAACTGCGCGTCTCGCAGTTCTGCCCACGTCCCCTCGACTGGATCGTTACTTGCTGCTTGAAACGATGCGAGCTGCACAATTCCAAACGGGAAGTCGCCTTCGCGCCACGCCTCCCGCCACGAACGAATGAGCAGTGGCAAGAGTGCGCGATACTGCTGCGCGCGGTCTGCGTTCGACTCACCTTGGTACCAGATCGCTCCTCGAATTCCGAAGCCTGCCACCGGCGCCATCATCGCATTCCACATTGATCCCCACGCGTTCCATGCCAGCAGCGGATGGCTCGCACCGACTGGAGGGGCTGGAGCCACGGGGACTCCCCCATCGATCCCGCGCTTCCACTGCCAACTCCCCGCAAGCGAAATGGGCTGCGCGTCACCACCTGAGAGTCCATCCGTCGAAGCTGCACGGACCGCGATGCGTTCGGCGGCGCCAGTCATTCCACCTGCACCACCAGTGTCGAGCATGAAGATCGCAAGCTCAAGCGATCGCGACGTCACTGCAGAGGCAGGAACAACATAGTTTCGAGGAGCACTGTGCAACCCAGTCGTGCGGCCGACTTCAATGCCACTCACCCACACCACGTCGCTGTCGTCAATCGGACCAAGTGCCAACCGAAGGTCGCGACCGATCCAACTGGTCGGAATCTCAATCGTTCTTCTCCACCAAGTTCCGCCATCAAATGTTGCGAGCGACTCTGTGCCAGCTGCCGACCCATGTTGACCTGGAATCACTCCATTCGACCAGCCTTGTGCTTCCCCGACCTCAGCGCGTTGCCAGGAACCCTGGAATCCAGGTTCTTTCACTTCGAGCGCGTTCCAGTATTGCGCGATCGCTTTCTGGTAGTCGTCAGTCGCGCGACTCATCGCAAGTTGCTTTTCTGCTGCGGATTGCTGCTCGTACTCCCTCGCCACAGTCTGTTGCTTCGCAACGGAGTCACCAAAGAGTGTGTCTCTCGCTGCCGCGGCGACGGGAACCCATGACTCTGCGAGCGATCCTCCCCAGTTGATTGAGAGCAGCCCCACTGGCACGTCGAGCGTCGCGCCGACTTTCGATGCGAACCAACTTCCAACAGCCGTGAAGTGCTGCGCGTTCGCTGGACTCGCAACGACCCACTGGGCGGGTTGCTCATCGAGCGGTGCCACCGCCATGTCATGCGGGGCGGTGAAACATCGAATCGTCGATGGCAGCGATGCTGCGAATTCAGTGCCTCCCAGACTCGCTCCAACTGGCCATTCCATGTTGGATTGCCCACCGCACAACCAGACTTCGCCGACAAGTACATCGGTTCGAGAGATACTCTCAGAACCGCATCGCACGCGCAGCGTCAGCGCGCGAGCGTGCGCGCCGAGTGCTGGCAGTTGCACCTTCCATCGACCATCGACGGCGATCGGCCCAGTCGCAGAGGCGACTTGCCCTCCAGTGGCATCGACGATCTCAACAACGACTTGCTGCCCTGCGCTCCCCTTCCCCCACACTGGCAACGGCATGTCGCGCTGAAGCACCATGTGATCGGAGAAAACCGATGGAAGCGCAAGTTGTGCGTTGGCTTCACTCGCCACGGCGATCACAAGAAGGATGGCGCAGTTCGCGAAAAGGTTCATGATGTAGTTGTACACGCGCCCGCTTTGGCTGCGACCTTGTCGAGGTTGCAAGAAGTGCTATGATCCTGCCCCCAATCGAGTCACTCTCGATTGTGTTGAGAGTGTGCGGGTGTAGCTCAGTGGTAGAGCGCAACCTTGCCAAGGTTGATGTCGAGGGTTCGAGTCCCTTCACCCGCTTTGCTCTCCTTCCGTCGGTCACTTGCCAAGTGATCGCTGGGCCAGATCGATAAAGAAGGCGAACTCGAGAGCGATCTCCTTGAGTCGGTTGAATCGACCTGAGTTGCCGCCGTGGCCAGCATCCATGTTGATGCGAAAGAGCAGCGGATTGGTATCGGATTTCATCGCGCGCAATCGAGCGACATACTTCGACGGCTCGAAGTATTGAACTTGTGAATCCCACAGACCCGTGGTGACGAGCATCGCCGGATACGCCTTGCGCTGAATCTGATCAATCGGTGAGTACTCGCTGATGTACTTGTAAGCAGCTCCCTCGCGCGGGTCTCCCCATTGGGTCCATTCGTTGGCTGTGAGCGGAATCGTCTCGTCGAGCATGGTGGTCAGCACATCGACGAAGGGAACGTGCAGCCCGATTCCGAGGTACTTCGCTCCTGCCTGATTCGCGATCGCTCCCATCAGCATGCCGCCCGCAGAGCCGCCTGTCGCAAAGACCTGCCCGGCTGCACCATACTTCTGACGAACGAGAAAGTCTGTGACATCTTCAAAGTCGTTGAACGAGTTCTTCTTATGCATGAGCCGGCCATCCTCGTACCAGTCCTGCCCCAGGTCGGCGCCTCCGCGCACATGAGCGGTCGCGAGAAGAAATCCGCGATCGAGCAGCGAGACTCGATTGCTGCTGAAATCGGCATCCGACGAGATGCCGTACGCGCCGTACCCCTCCTGATAGATCGGTGCGCTGCCGTCACGAACGAATCGATCCGTGCGCCATGCAAGCGAGACTGGAATCTGCTTGCCGTCCCGCGAGCGAGCCCACACGCGCTCTGTGCGGTACAGCGATTTGTCGTATCCGATCACGGGCTGCACCTTTCGCACTGTGCGTGCCTGTGACGCAAGATCAACATCGTAGACCGTCGTCGGAGAGATCATCGACGTGTACGCGACGCGCACTGCAGGCGATGCTGGGTCTTGTCGGCTCGCAATCGACATTGTGTATGCGCTCTCATCGGCCTGAATCGTGAACGGCTTCACGATGGCCTCTCCTGCTCCCCAAGGCACCACGCGAACGATCCCGTTCGCTCGCTCGCGTTCACCGAGCGCAATCGCGCCATTGAAGAGCTGGAAGGCATCAAGCGAGGTCTCGGCCCGATCACCGATGAGCTCACGCCACGTGGCAACGGTTTGTACGCTCGCCTCGTCCGATTCGACGAGTTTGAAGTTATGCGCGTGATCGTTCGTTCTGATCACCCAACGCCCATTCAAGTGGTTGGCGTACGATCGAACACCCACCCGACGCGCAATGGCGATCGTGGGGGCGACGAGTGGATTTCGTGCCGAAATCACTCGTAACTCCGTCGTGTCAAACCCTTCAAGCGTGATCATGATGAACTCGTGTGAAGCCGAGAGTTCGACGCCAGTGATCAGAGTTTCATCGAGCTCGTTGTAGACCTGCACGTCGGATTCGTGCGGAGTCCCAAGCGTGTGTCGATAGACCGGACCAGTCTGCAGCAACTGGGGGTCCTGCTTCACATAGAACACCGTTTTTCCGTCGAGTGCCCACGCGATCGATTCCATGACTCCTGGGATCGCATCTGGCAATGTCTCACCACTCACGAGGCTCTTGAATCGCAGCGTGCTGATGCGGCGTCCCGTTGTGTCATCGGTCCACGCGAGCATCTCGTTGTTGTGACTGACCTCGATCGCGCCAAGTGAGAAGAAGGGCTTGTCCTTGCCGAGTACCGGACCATCGAGCAGCACCGCAACCTGAGCGCCCGCGGTGGGAGCGATCGGGGTCCCCGCTTGTCTCACCAGCACTGGATACTCAGCGCCCTGATTGAACCTCGTTGAATACCAATAGCCGTTGTGATAAAGCGGCGCGGTCGAGTCGTCTTCTTTGATGCGTCCACGCATTTCGGCGAGCAGCGACTGCTGCAGGGGAAGCAGGTGCGCCGTAACCGATTCGGTGTAGGCATTCTCTGCATTGAGATAGGCAAGAATCTCTGGACGCTTGGTCTTCGCGTCATCGTCGCGCAGCCAGTAATAGTCATCCACGCGATCACCGTGAGGACTCTTCACGGTGAATGGAACGCGCGTGGCAACTGGTGCAACTGGACCCCCTTGTGGACAAGCGAGAAACAAGCAACAACACATCATGATGGTCATTCAGACAATAGTAGGGGTCGCAGTGACCAGATGATCGGTTGAAAGTCCGTGCGCTGACTTGCAATCCACCACATCGGAGGCATGCTCTCTCCCGATGCTCGCCCGTTGTTCCGCAAGCTCATTGTCAGTCGCCGCAGGTGGGTTCGCGGTGTGTGTGGCCTACCACGTTCACGGCGCGGTCATAGAGCTCGCTGCGGTGAGTGATACAACCCTGTACGAAAGCGCAACCGGCGCACTCGGAAACGGTGCGGGGCAATACCTGTTCGCAGGAACCACGAACCAGCCGCAATTGCGAAGGGCGTTGATTTCGTTCGACGCGGCTGGCGCGCTGCCCGAACAGGCAATCATTGAGAGCGTCCAGCTCACGCTGCACGTCGCATCGGCGAGCGCGCAGACGCATTCATTTTCGTTGCATCGCGTGACATCCGCGTGGGGAGAAGGTCTCTCGGATGCGGTTGGAAACGAGGGGTCGGGCGCAGCGGCGATGATGGGTGACGCAACGTGGCTTTACTCCTCATGGCCTGGGATCGCGTGGACGAATCCCGGCGGAGATTTCTCGACGGTTGCAAGCGCTGCGACCTCGGTCGGTGACATCGGCTTCTACTCGTGGACTTCGACACAGCTGCGCGATGATGTGCGCGCGTGGCTTGCAGATCCAAGCGCACAGTTCGGCTGGATCCTGCGTGGCGACGAGTCAAGTCCAGGCACCACACGCCGGTTCGACTCGAGCGAGGCGATCGACGCGCTGCTTGTTCCAACGCTGACCATCAGTTACTCCATCGCGCCCGCCCCAGGCTCGATCGCCCTTCTCGCGCTCTCCCTGCTCGTTGCACGAAGCCGTAGGCGGTGAATCAGGCGTTAGTTCCCGCTGGTCCCCCACTGCCCGAGCACGATCGCGAGGTCGGCGCCATCAACAAGTCCATCGCCGTTGACGTCACCCGATGGGGTTGGCACCGTGCCTGAACAGACGAACCGCAGCGATCCAGTGCCGGTCAGGCTGGTGAAACCGGTCAAGCGGATGAGGTAGGTGTTTCCACTTTGAGTTGCAAACGTCACGAGTGACGCATTGGCAGTTCCACACTGGTCGTTACATGCAATGGAGGCTCCCGCCGCCGCCTCACACGCACTTCCCGTGCAGCTGTTGACTTCGAACACTTCGAGTCCTGTATCCGCAGTCGTCAAGCCACAGGTGGAAATCTCTGCCGAGCCGGTGCAAGGCGCAGTCCACTCGAAAAAGAACTCCTTTTTCACAACATACCCAGGGGCGCACGGCACGACAGTGTTCGTCGCCAAAGGTGAGAACGAGAAATCAAACGCTTTCGTGGCAGGCGAGCCAACCACGGTGACGGCGGTGGCACACGAATACGCAGGCATGGGATAGACACCGGTCGTTACCGCCGCATACGGACCGGTGGCAGAGCCGGCTGTATCAGACCACTTGGTGAGATGAAAACTCTGCTGCTCGACAGGAACTGGATGGATCCCTGGTACTCCAATCACAGAGCCGAAGAGAGAAAACTCCGTGGTTCCGCCGCAATCCTCTCGCACGCCAAGGGGAAGCTCCGTGCTTCCGCTCACGGCGACGAAGTACTGCGTGTTGGGGGTGAGTAACGAACCGAGTGTTCCGCCACCCACCAGTGGCGCGTTCGCATCAAGAACTGGATAAGGCAGCGCACCAGACAACTTATGGACCGTAGCGATTGGCTTTGCGAGTGTTACCCAGACTGGAGCAATCGAACCACAGTTGACGACGAATCGCTTGAAGAGTGTGAGTCGAGCGTCCCACACTGGGGATCCCCCCGTTCCCATGTCCATGTCAATCTTGAAAGTGCTCACGCTTGACCCGGTCAGGACGAGGTACATGTCAACCTGATCGGCTGCCCCGACAAGGGCGGTAGCGGCGGTCGAGCCTCGCAGGCGAGTCACAGAAACGTTTTGGCTTGCGCTCACCGTCGTTGCGGTAGATGGCGTTGATCCAGCATCTTTGGGACCCTCGTCAAACTCTGGGCCAGCGAATGCGGCACTGACGAGTGCTGCAGCGAGTAAGAACCCGAATCCAACTGTGGTGCGTTCTGTGTGCATAGAGCCTCCTAATAGAAATTGATGCAACCGCACTCTAAGTTTGCGGTGGGCAAAATCAAAGAAAGTTCGTGGAAAATCGCAAATTGAGGGTGCACACGGAGACAAGAATCGCTCCGATACGATCAAACGCGGATGATTCCAGACGATCCTGACGGCACACTCATTCCGGGAGACGAAAGCTCGAACGACCGCCCTCACTCGATGGATGTCACCGCCGAGTCACATCCCACGGGGCGCACGACCCCTCTCGCAGGACAACACGAGACCTCGCTCGATTCGAAATCGTGGGGTGGCGAAGCGCTCGCGAGCGGTGCGAATACCAAGGGGGTTCAGACCGGTTCTCGCTACAAGATCCTTCGCCCGCTTGGAGAGGGTGGATTCGGAATCGTGTACCTCGCCGACCAGAGTGAACCAGTGCGCCGCAAGGTCGCACTCAAGGTTCTCAAGATGGCCTTCGCGTCTCCAGCGACCCTTGCGAGGTTTGCCGCCGAACAGCAAGCGCTGGCGATCATGGATCACCCGGGTCTTGCGAAAGTGTTCGACGCAGGCACCACTCCCGATGGCCAACCGTACTTCGCGATGGAGTACGCGCCTGGCGAGCCGCTCGCTTCATTCTGCGATTCCCGCCGCATTGGGCTTCGTGCCCGCATTGAGTTGCTAGCTCAAATCTGCGATGCGATTCAGCACGCACACATGAAGGGTGTCGTGCATCGTGATCTCAAGCCTGGAAACATTCTGGTCGCCGAGACCGATGAGGGCTTCAGACCAAAAGTGATTGACTTCGGCATCGCGAAGGCTGTCTCTGCGAGCGCCGGAGAGAATGCGCACGAGACTCAATTCGGGCAATTCGTTGGAACACCCGTCTACATGAGCCCCGAGCAGGCCGAGGGTGGCTCGATCGACATTGACACGCGAAGCGACATCTATTCGATGGGAGTGATTCTCTACGAGCTGCTCGTAGGCAAGACCCCGATCGAGTCTGAGACGCTTCGCAAGTCGGGCATCGCGCACCTCCATCGCACACTGCTTGAAACCGATCCGCTGAGACCGAGTGTCCGGCTCGACAAGATGCCGCCTGCTGAACGAGAGTCAATCTGTGCGGCGCGGCGATCGGAGTATGCGCCACTGATGCGACAACTCCGGCGCGATCTCGACTGGATCACGATGCGCTGCCTCGAAAAGGACCGCACCCGCCGCTATGAGAGCGCCAGTGCACTCGCGGCAGACTTGCGGCGCTACCTCGCAGGCGAAGCAGTTCTTGCGGGGCCTCCCGGCAACGCCTACCGGATTCACAAGTTCGTGCGCCGTCACCGGGTGGGAGTCTCGGTCGCCGCGGTCGCGACACTCGGGCTGATCGCCTTCGCCGTCAGCATGTGGGTGCTCTGGCAGGACGCGACACGCCAGCAGCTTCGCGCGGAACAAACGCTCGGGGTCTTCAAGTCCGCACTCGGCGCGTCTGACCTAACTGGGTCACAATCAGAATCATCGAATACGGTGCAGGGGCTGCTTCTGAAGGTCGAAGAAGACGCATTGAAGTCACTTGCCTCTCAGCCCGACATTCTTGTCGAACTGCGTGAGACGATCGGACCGGTGTTCACATCGCTCTCTGACTACGACTCGGCCCGGCGCAACATCATCCCGCTCGTCGAGTTTCGTCGTGCCCGCGCTGCCTCAGGAGACATCGATGACGGCATCGCCCTCGCGAAGGCGCTTCACGAACAGGGGCGCGTACTGTTTTTCCTGCGGCAATACACAGAGTCGCGCGCGGCATACGAAGAGTCGCTCGCGCTTCGAACCCAGTTGCTTCGAGCCAATCATCCTGACATCGGCACCTCACTCCTGCATCTGAGTGCGGTCTATCGCGCGCTGGGAGATTCAACGCTGAGCGACAAGGCGAGCGACGATGCGATTGCACTCTTTCGTCGCATCACAGACGATCGACAGGAGCGACTCGGCGCCGCTCTCTTTTCGCGTGGCGACAGCCTGCGCAAGGTGAAGCGGTTCGACGAGGCTCGGGCATTCATCAATGAGGCGATCGAGGTCTTCATCAAGAACGAGGGGCCGAACTACTGGCGCGTCGGTCGGGCTCTCGGGTTGCTCGGAGACATTGAAGTGTCGAATGGCCGCTACGACCTTGCGGTCGTTCACCAGCGACGGGCGATCGATCTCATGCTGCCGCGATTTGGAGCGACTCATCCAACAGTGACGCAGGCGCGCCAGAATTGCGCGCTGTCGCTCGCCCGACTCGCAACGGGTGACTCTTCGTCTCTTGAAGGCGCCTCAGTGATAGACCCAGCGGCGCTCGCAGAAGCGCTGAAACAGACGCGGCTCGCTGTTGATGGACGAGCACAGAATGACAAGTCGCCCATTGACACTGCGCACTCGCTTGCGCTGCTCTCGCTTCTCAGTGAACTGAATGGCGACCGGGCGGGTGCGATCGCATCAGAGTCGCGCATAGTCAACATGCTTCAAGAGCGTGCCCCACAAGCGGCAGAGCAGATCGTGCGTGCGCAAAACCGCCTCGCTGGATTGCAGCAGCCCTCGGCGGCACCGCTAGACTGATTTTGATGCAGCAGTTGCTTGGGATCATGATCGGTGGATTTTTGGTCTGCGTCATCGCAGGCTCGGTGCTCGCACGCGCTGCGATCGCCTCACTCGATCACACACACAAGGCCGACCTCGTCACGATTGTTACCAAGAGTTCGATGTGGAACCTCGTGGCACCTCTGCTCACGGCAGCCGCGTACGCGGTGGTCGTCATCAGCAATCCCCAACTCTTGCCAGTGGCCACAGCGGTCGCCCTAGGAATTCTTGTTGCACACGGCATCTTCAGCGCAATTCTCGCCGAACGCGCGTACCGAGCCCACCACTTTCCAGCCCGGTTTCTACGGCTGTTTCGATTCTCGCGGGGAGTGCGAATCCTCGGTTCTGCGGCGCTCTTCGCCGCGATTCTCGTGTGGCTGTTCGGGCGCGATCACGCGTAATGTGCAAGGATGTTGACTGCACTCCTGAGCGCCGCACTCACACTCTGTTTGACCACAACCCCGCCCGTTCAAAGCGACCCGACCGACAATCGGGCTGAACTCGAACGCGCCCTCGCGCGGGCGCCAGCCGATGAGCAGTCGGGCATGCGCTGGCTGATCGCGCACATGCCCTCCGCGGATGCCAGCACGCTGACGAGCGCCTTCCTCCTTGAGAACTGCTCTGAGGCCTATCGCGCCTGGCGCACCGCTCCGTGGCATGCACAGGTATCGGAAGAACTCTTTTTCGATTGCATTCTGCCGTACGCGTGCATCAACGAGTCTCGCGACCCTTGGCGCGTGAGCCTTCGTGCGATTTGCGCGCCGATGGTCGCAAATGCCACAACCCCCGCGCAGGCAGCTGCGATACTCAATCGCGAACTGTTTCCGCGCGTCGGCGTGAAGTACTCGACCCTTCGAAAGAAGGCCGATCAGAGCCCGCGCGAGTCGATCGACTCTGGGCTCGCGTCGTGCACTGGGCTCTCGATCCTGCTCGTTGATGCCTGCCGATCGGTCGGAATTCCAGCGCGATTTGCAGGCATCCCCATGTGGATCGACAAGAGCGGCAATCACTCGTGGGTCGAAATCTGGGACAACGGCTGGCACTTCACCGGCGCCGCCGAACCAACAGGTGACGCGCTCGATCAAGGTTGGTTTGCCGACCGCGCTGCAGGAGCGCTCCGCGATGATCCGAACCATGCGATCTACGCAGTGACCTGGCGCGAGTCGCCCACCCGCTTTCCCGCCGCATGGCGGGATGATGACGAGGGCGTTGTACGCGCCGTGAACGTGACCGACCGATACACGGCGGCTCGGGCAACACTCCCCGAAGGCCACGCGCGCGTGCGCATCCGCGCGCTTGCGGGTGATGAGCGGATTGCGATTCCCGTCACGCTCGCACTCGCAGGTGGCGCGCCGCTCTTCGCTGGGACAACGCGAGATGAAGGCTTCGACGCAAATGACCACCTCACGGCAGTGCTTGCGGTCGGGAGTACTGTCGAGTTGCGTTCTCCTGCGATCACTCCTCTCTCGTTTACGGTCGAACGCGACGAGCAACTTGTCACCGCGCCAGTCACACCGAGCACCTCGCAGCAAGCCCTCAAGAGCTTGCGGGTCTACCTCAGTTCGCATGGAATCAAGGATGTCGCCGCGCAGCCCTTTGCGACGACCCCGCTCACGAAGTCTGATTCGCTGACAGCGCGCGACCTCTTGTGGAAGAGTTACTCCTCGCGCGCTCGCGCTGAGCGCACGAGAGAACTCGCGTCGGGAGTGATCGAGTTGAACGGCTCGAAGATGCCCATCTGGTTCAAGGAGTACGGTGTGAAACCGAAGACCGGGCACGCCCTCTTCATCTCAATGCACGGAGGGGGCGGAGCGCCACCCGAAGTCAACTCCAAGCAGTGGGAGAATCAGAAGCGACTCTACGAACCCGCCGAAGGCATCTATGTCGCCCCGCGCGCTCCGACCGACACGTGGAACCTCTGGCATCAAGATCACATCGACCCACTCTTCACTCGACTCATCGAAGACATGATCATTGTCGAGGGGATCGATCCCAATCGCGTGTACATCACCGGCTACAGCGCC
This sequence comes from Planctomycetia bacterium, assembly GCA_005799205.1. Lineage (GTDB taxonomy): Bacteria > Planctomycetota > Phycisphaerae > Phycisphaerales > SM1A02 > F1-60-MAGs104. The sequence goes on from SYHM01000178.1 coordinate 17,055, forward strand.
GGTGGCGATGGGGTCTACCAGCTTGCGCCGCGTATGGCCGATCAGTTTGCGGCCGCAGCGATGATGGCTGGGCATCCCAATGAGACGAAACCTGACGGACTGCGAAACCTTCCGTTCGCGCTGCATGTTGGTGCCAATGACACGCCCTTCAAGCGCAATGAGATCGGTGCTCAGTGGAAGGTTTCCCTTGATGAACTTTCCGCAAAGGATCCTGGCGGATATCCACATCTCGTGGAGATTCACGAGGGCAAGGGACATTGGATGGACCGCGAAGATCGCTCGGCGATCCCTTGGATGGCACAGTTTTCGCGTGATCTGCATCCACAGAAGGTTGTCTGGCTGCAGGACGATGTCACCCACACGCGCTTCTATTGGCTGGCGACCACCACCCCCAGCGCCGGCGCGCGCGTGGTGGCGTCACGATCGGGGCAGGACTTCAAGATCGAAAGCGCGGAGGGTGTCACCGACCTCTCTGTGCGACTCGACGACCGCATGTGTGATCTCGACCAACCGATCACGATTCGCCGAGGGGATGTCGTTGTGTACAGCGCCCTCGCACCTCGCACGATCGCAGCGATTGCGACCACGATCGCCGAGCGGGGCGATCCAACAGCGGCCTTCGTGGCTGAGGTTCGCGTGCCCGCTCTCCCCTGATCTCGCAGTCGGGAGCCTCTATAGGATGCGCCCTCTCACCGTGAGCACGCGTGGCCGATCCATTCTCTCTTCGAGCCCCTAGCGCATGCTTCTCTGGTCGAGTTTTATCGCGCTCATCCTGGTCTTCCTTGCGCTCGATCTGGGTGTGTTTCACCGCAAAGATCATGTGGTTGGCATCAAAGAGTCGCTGCGTTGGACGGCCATCTGGGCTTCGCTTGCGCTGTGCTTTTCGGTCTTTGTGTACTTCGCCTACGACAACCACTGGTTTGAACTAGGAACTGTCGTAGACGCCGTCGACGGCCGAGTGAACACCGGCGCTTCGGCGACCGAGAAATACCTCACTGGGTATCTCGTCGAACAATCACTCAGCGTCGACAATCTGTTCGTCATTGCGATGATTTTCGGCTCGTTCGCGGTGCCAGCGATCTACCGTCACCGCGTCCTCTTCTGGGGAATCATTGGCGCCTTGGTGATGCGCGGCGCGATGATCGGGATCGGGGCGCAACTCATCGCGAGCTTTCATTGGGTGATGTATGTCTTTGGCGGTTTTCTCATCTTGACCTCACTCAAGATGCTCTTCACCCATTCGGCACCCTCTGACCCCTCGGAGAACATTGTTGTGAGGCTGGCCAAGCGGTTCTTGCCGGTGACCGACCATTACCACGGTCACCAGTTTGTGGCGATTCATGAGCAGAGGGGCACCCGAATGCTCACACCACTGGCGATCGCGCTCCTCATGGTTGAGACCACAGACCTCATCTTTGCTGTCGACTCGATTCCAGCGATCTTTGCCATCACTGCCGACCCATTCATCGTCTTCACGAGCAACATTTTTGCGATTCTTGGGCTTCGTTCGCTCTTTTTTGCGCTATCAGGGATGCTGGATAGGTTTACCTACCTCAGATATTCACTTGCTGCGATTCTTTTTGTGGTCGGAGGAAAGATGTTCTGTGAGGGGACCCTCCGATCCTGGGCCGGCGATCACGCGAATCTCTACCTGCTACTGCTGGTTTTTGCCCTGCTCGGCGGCGGAGTGGGGGCGTCATTCCTGATCCGAACCCGCCCATCAACGAAAAGCTTATGAATTTTGTTCGCAAAATGCAGTGACAGAATTGACAACCCTCCGATTGGTGGCACTCTACGGCTAAGAGGTTTCGGAATTGGGATCGATCGTGAGCCGATTGCGCTCGCATTGAATTGGCCCTTTTTCCCTTTTTCCCTTTTTCTTGGAGACCTCAATCATGAAGACCTTTGTTCTTGGAGCATCGCTCGTGGCGATCGTCGGCGCAACCGCGTCGGCCGATGTCACCTTCTCATTCACAAATCAAACCTGGACCGGATTCAACTTCAGCGAGGCATACGCCGCTGGTTCTCTCTCAGGAACCATGACTGGCGCGTCAATCAATGCCACGCTGAATGCATCCGTTGCGTACACCTACGCAGACGACCTCTGCGTCTACATTGCTGGTACCCCTCTCGCAACAGGTGGCGCCCTTCAGTGCGGCGGCTACTCAAACCTGAGCGCTGGCCAGCGTTACTTCTGGCCAAACGGCGGAAGCTCAGTCCCTGGAACGACCTCGATCGGCACTGTCACCTTCGCCACTGGCGTTGACATGACCGGCAGCTCCAACAGCGTGTGGATCGGCAACGGATACGGCGCAGCCGGAACCAGCGGAACCTTCACTGGTTCGATCACTCTTCACGGAGTGAACGCAGTTCCAGCTCCAGGCGCGATCGCCTTGCTCGGACTCGCAGGCCTCGCTGGTCGCCGACGCCGCTAAGGCGCTTCGACCTTCGCAGGCTTCGGCTTGCACTACTGGTCTCCAAAGGGGGACGCCTTCAAGGCGTCCCCCTCTTTTCATTTTCGAGGCTCACGAGTCGAATTGGTTCCACTGAGCGTCAAAAGCCCACTCGTAGTTCTTCCACCTGCCAATCGACGCCCGATTGATCGGCTGACGAACCTGCTCATGGCTGAGGGTGAGCACTGTTCGAGTGTTGCCTTCCGGCGCGGTTGTGGCGAGATCCATCGGCAGATCGAGCCTTGCGAGGCAGCGCGCGGCGTGACCCGCGGGATCGTCGACGAGCGATTCATACTTAATCGACTCATGCGCGAGGTCGAGTCGCTCCAGCGCGTGCGGCACGAAGGAGCGGTGGGTTGCGATGACCGTGCGAATGCTGCTCAACGACGAGGTCCATCCGAACGACGCCGGATGAAAGTTGCCGAGCAGGGTGCTGATGGCGGTGTCGCGTGGATCGCGGTCGATGGAGAAGAGCACGCATCCAGGCATGATCGCTGCGATCAGCGGCAACCACATCCACGTATGCAGGCTCTTGTCGAGTGTGACAGAGGCGCCTGCGCGCCGACGGACAACGGATCCTTCGAAGTACGCACGTTGCCAGCCAAGGGCGTCGTCGGTGGAGAGTGAGCCGAGATCGCGGGGCCAGAGACCCGAAGCGACCGCCCGCTCTCCCATCGATTGAATGCCCTCGTACTCGCCGATGCCACTGACTGATAGATGGCGATCGAGCATCTGCTCGAGCAACGTCGTGCCACTGCGAGGGAGCGCCACGATCATCGCCGTACCCGCGACCCGCGGCGCGCGGGCGGCCACCCCCGCGGTTCGATCGATCACTGCGCGCTGCGCAGCGATCTCAGCTTCGAGCCCTCCAAGATCGAACTGCCCTCCGGTCGATTGGTGCAATTGGGTCGCGAGATCAAACGCCTCTCGGTAGCGCGCGGTGCGATCGAGCAACTTGACTGCTTCAAATCCGGCGATTCGCCTCAGGTATGACGGCGCGTCTGAACGCGCGAGCGCTTTGAGCCGTTCGATCGCGGCGGGAGTGTCTCGCTTCGCGTCGAGTCGTGCGCGAAAGAGCAGCGCGCGAGGGTCATTCAACCACTCTCCGCCGCGCGAGAAATGCGCGGTCAACGCCTCCACTTGATTTGTGCGGTGCAAGACCTCTGCGAGCGCCATGTTCGCATCGACCGCATTGGCCGGATCACTCGTGA